>CALAZQ010000338.1 GCA_937926325.1 uncultured Planctomycetaceae bacterium
CCGGCCGGCCGGGTATTTTCGCTGGGCCAGTTCTGGATTGGTGACCACTGGCTGATCCTCGCTGGCGGCATGTTCAATCTCGGTATTTCCGGACTGACGCTCGGCACAATCGCCCGGGTCTGGGCCAGCAAGCGGGGCTTTCAAGAACGCTCGCAGCGGCTCGACCGTTGGGTGGGCCTCCTGCGGACTGACTGGACGATGCTGGTCGGCGGACTGGTGGCAGCACTGGGCCTGTTGCTGTTGGGCGGTGTGCTGTTTGATTTTCTCCGGGGTGGCTTTGGGCCCGGCGGTCGCATCCGGGAGACCGTGATCGGGACCGCGCTGGTGCTGGCGGGTATCCAGCTGGTCTTCGCCTCGTTTGTGGTGGCCCTGATCGACGACCAGATGCCGGTGCGATGACAGTGCCCGGCCAACCTTGCACACTGCTGGCTCACCACTGGTTCTTCCAGCCACGGGGCGGCGAGCGAGTGCTGACCGAACTGGCAGCTGTGTTGCCCGACAGCCCGATTCTGACCGCCTTTGCCACGGCTCGGGTGACGGGCTGGCCGGCAGAGATTGCCGGATTGCATCCGCGGGTGAGGCCTAGCCGGTTGCAGCCGCTGTTCCGGCTGACTGAGCAGTTTCCGGCCTTGCAGCCGCTGCTGTTGCCGCTGCTGCCCAGGGGTATGCGGCGGTCATTTCACTGGCTGCTGCACGACGCCGAGCGGCTGGTGGTTTCTGATGCGGGCCTGGCGAAGACCCTTGCCCTCGAGACCGCTGCTGAAACGTTCTGCTATCTCCACAGTCCGATGCGACACATCTGGCACGAGCAGGAGATGACACTGGCAAAGCTGCCGCCGGCAGTTCGTGGTCTGGGGGAGAAGCTGCTGAGTTGGCTCCGCGAGGTGGACTGCCGAGCGGCCGCCTGCGTCAGCCACTGGGCGGTCAATTCCGAGACAACAGCCACCCGGGCGGCTGCCGCCTATCGGCTGCCGCGTGAGCGATTTCGGGTGATTCATCCGCCGGTGGCGCTGCCGGACGAGCCGGCGGCGGCGGGGCCGCGGCAGGGCCTGCTGGTGGTTTCAGGAATGGAGCCCTACAAGAACGACCGGCTGGCGGTCATGGCGGCAGCACGGCTTAAGCAGCCGCTGACGGTGGTGGGGGACGGCCCGCTGCGGACGGAACTTGAGCGGTTGGCCGGGCCCGACTGTCGGTTTTTGGGGCGGGTGAGTGATGCCACGCTCGACCAGCTCTATCGCAGTCACGCCTTGCTGCTGTTTTGTGGCGTGGAAGACTTTGGCATTGTGCCGGTGGAGGCGGCCGCCCGCGGCTGTCCGGTGGTCGCGCTGGCCGAGGGTGGAGCAACCGAAACACTCAAGCCCGCTGTGACCGGCCAGTTCTTCACCGAGCCGACGGTGGAGGCAGTCGCCGCAGCGATCGCGGGGGCTCATGCGATTGCCTGGAACTCACGAGTGATGCATGAGTCGATGCAACGGTTCAGCTCGGCAGTTTTTCGCAGGGCAGTGACTCAGTGGCTCGCTGGCGGCCAGGCATGACGCAGCAGCCGATGGCTGCAGTGAGGGCCAGGCTCGCGATCGGCAGGCCGTAGACAAACGCGGGCGGACGGTAGTGCAGCACGAGCCGACCGGTTGCGTGCGAGGGCAGACTGACAGCGATGGCGACCTGTTGATGGGCGACGACAGGAAGCGGCTGGTCATTCAGGTGGGCCTGCCAGCCTGGATAC
>CALAZQ010000339.1 GCA_937926325.1 uncultured Planctomycetaceae bacterium
TCTGCGGTCCCAGCCGGGCCGTCATCCAGACCGGCAAGCACAGCCATAAAAACGGTTTTATGAACAATGGGAATAGTTTTGACTGGAATCAGCAGACCTTTCCCAAACTGCTGCAGCAGGCCGGCTACACTACCGCTATCTTTGGCAAGTCACACCTTCGGGGTCAGCCCCAGGGCTACGACGCCTGGTCGGTCCTTCCCGGTCAGGGGCTCTACTACAACCCCGACCTGATCACGCCCGAGGGCCGCATTCGGGTCGAGGGCCACTGCACCGATGTCGTGACCAATCTGGCCGTCGACTGGCTCACGAAGCAGCGCGACCCCGACAAGCCCTTCATGCTGATGGTGCAGCACAAAGCCCCGCATCGCAATTGGATGCCAGCCCTTCGCCATCTGTCGCTTTATGCCGATACCGAAATGCCCGAGCCCAACACGCTGTTTGACAAGTGGCACGACAACGCTCCGCCTGCCCGGTTTCAAGAGCTTGAAATCGACCGGCACATGCATCTCAACTTCGACCTGTTCGTCGACCTGACGCCTCAGTTTGATGCTGCTTCGCAGCAGGACGCCACCGACAAGTCCTCCTGGCAGAACATGCAGCGGATGTCGGATGAGCAAATGACAGCCTGGCGGGCCTTCTACGGGCCGCGGGACAAAGTGTTTCATGAAGCCAAGTTGACGGCCGATGGGCTCGTCCGCTGGAAATACCAGCGGTATGTCAAGAACTATCTGCGGTGTGTGCGGGGCGTTGACGAAAGTGTCGGCACCCTGATCCAGACCCTGGACGAGCTTGGCCTTACGGAGAACACCGTCGTGGTCTATTCATCCGACCAGGGCTTCTATGTCGGCGACCATGGCTGGTACGACAAGCGGTGGATGTACGACGAGTCGCTGGCCATGCCGCTGATCGTCAAGTGGCCGGGGGTGACGGCGGCCGGCGCGGTGAACAACGACCTGGTGCAGAACCTCGATTACGCCGAAACCTTCCTGGAACTGGCGGACGCTGCCATTCCTGCCGACATGCAGGGAAAATCACTCGTGCCCCTGCTGCGGGGCGAGACGCCGGCCGATTGGCGGCAGAGCATCTACTATCACTACTACGAGTATCCGAGCGTCCACATGGTGCCCAAGCACCGCGGTGTGCGAAACCATCGCTACAAACTGATGCACTTCTATCAGTTCGATGAGTGGGAGTTCTACGATCTGGCCGCAGACCCCGACGAACTGCAGAACTGCTACGACGATCCGGCCTATGCCGACGCAGTGAAAATAATGAAGCAGGAGCTTGAGCGGCTGCGGGTTCATTATGAAGATGATAGCCCG
The DNA here is from genome assembly GCA_937926325.1 of uncultured Planctomycetaceae bacterium. GTDB lineage: Bacteria > Planctomycetota > Planctomycetia > Pirellulales > UBA1268 > UBA1268. Next base: position 1,323 of record CALAZQ010000339.1, read on the forward strand.
ATCACACCGCTACCAAAAAAACGCCAAGCAGAACTCCGCAGCCCCGCCACCATTACGCGGGCAGGCTGAGCTGGCACCGACCGGGCAGTTGCGGCGAGCGTTGGAGGAGCAGGCGATGAACCAGCAACAGACTGTCTTGAGGGGGCGGACGTTCATGTGCATGCTGCTGACGGCGGCGGCCATGATTGCCGCTCCGCGGACCGTGCCGGCAGCTGAGGAGGAACTGATGGGTTATGAAGAGCGGACTGTCGATGTTGTGGCCGACGGCCCGCCACTGCCGTTTCATTATCGGCTCTTGCGGCCAGAGACAATCGAGCCGGGCAAACGCTATCCACTTGTGCTGTTCCTGCACGGGGCAGGTGAACGGGGCAGTGACAACACCTCGCAGCTGAAGTACCTGCCGACCTGGCTGGCCGAGCCACCGCTGCGGCAGCAGTTCCCCTGTTTCGTCGTCGCCCCCCAGTGCCGGGCTGAGCACCGCTGGTCCCCCTTCGACTGGTCTGACAAGACCAGCAGTCCGCTGGCCGCTGAGCCGACGGCTGATCTGGCTGCAGCGATCGCCGCCCTCGATGCGGTCTGCCAGGAAGAGCCGATTGATGAGAGCCGGATCTATCTCACCGGGCTGTCGATGGGGGGCTATGGCTCGTGGGAGCTGGCCGCCCGCCAGCCCGAGCGGTTTGCCGCCGTCGTGCCGATCTGTGGCGGGGGCGATGAGGCCCAGGCGGCAAAAATTGCCCACCTGCCAATCTGGTGCTTTCACGGCGCTGCTGACCAGGTGGTGCCGGTGGAGCGGTCGCGGTCGATGATCGCGGCCATCAAGGCCGCCGGCGGCAGCCCAAAGTACAGCGAACTGCCCGGCGTGGGCCACGATTCCTGGACCCCGGCCTACCGTGACAGCGGCCTGCTTGAATGGCTGTTTGCGCAGCGGCGGTCGGGCCGGTAGGCTGGCACCGAGGAGACCGTTCGATCCGGCAATGCTCTCCGCGGTCGTTCCGTCCGAGTTCTGATGGTAGAGAACTATTGGAAGCCTTCAGCGGAAGCTGAACGACCGCCCGCACATGGTGAGCGACAGGTCCGGTCGCTTCCGCTCCCGGCTTCCCGGGTTGCTATTCAGTTCTGTTCTGAGATGAGGAGATGAGACTATGGCCGCATGCACCCAACAGGACACCGTCGCGGCCCAGCGTGCAGCAATATCGGTGAAGCACCGACATTGTTTTTGTCGGCTCGTGGGGCTTCAGAGCACCGCTACGCTCCTGACGCTGTGCCTGCTGGCTGCGGTACTCGCCACGTCGGCCGAGGCCCGGCCCCGGGCAGAACGGGTGGCTGAGCGGAGGTTGGCTCGGGCCGAGCAGGCGGCGGCCCGGGCGGAGATGCGACTGGAGCGATTTCAGCCGCAGGCACCAGTTGCGGCTCCCGGTCAGACCTTGCGGCCGGGGGTTGTCCGGCGGCTGCTGCGGCAGGGGATGACGCCTGAGGAGATTGCCGCGATCTCCCGCGGTGGCGCGGTAGCAACGCCCCGCGGTGGTCAGCCACCAGTCGCTCGTCGGGCCGATGGGTCCTCCGCCCCGCCGGAGCAGCCCCGACAAGTGGCAGGCAGCTTGTTGCCGCGGGTTGTGACACCCCCTCCAGCAAGCGAAGCCGGGCAGTCGAAGACTGTCACCGACCCACAAGTCGCGGCAGCAGCCGGTGGCACTCCCGATGGCACCCGCAGCGTGCTGGTGACCGGTGAAGAGCCGGCGGCAGCCACCGAAGGGCCGATTTTTCCGGGGCTCGGTCAGACACCTCCACCGGCGAGTAGCCCGGCGGCACCGGTGGTGACCCACGAGCCGGTCGAACTGCTACCGACGCCCAAGCCACAGCAAACGAAGTAGCTGTCGGCCGGGCCGCCCGGCTCAGGCGTGACCCTCGATCAGCTTCCGCAATTCGCTTTCTTCGGTCTTCGTCAGCGACGTCTGCAGCACCTTGCCCTTGCCGGTGAATTCGGTGAGCGCATCGAGAACCTTGTCTGCCGTCACCTTCTTGATCAGCACAAAGATCGCCGAACTGCCGGGCTGGAAGTTGTCGGCCAGATCCTTCATGAATTGATCGTTGATGCCGATATCGGAGAGCTTGCCCGAGAGCGCTCCGGCCCCCGCCCCAACCGCCATGCCGAGCAGTGGGTTGAGAAACAGCATGCCCACCAGCATGCCCCAGAAGCTGCCCCCCACCGCCCCCATCGCCGTCAGGCTGACCGGCTGATGAAGCTTGACTTTGCCGTCGGCATCTTTCGTGACGATGACGACATCTTCCATGTCGATTAGATACTCCTGCTGCAGCTTGACCAGTTCAGCCCGCAGTTCAAAGGCAAGTTCCTGGTTTGGGAAGGCGACGACGACAAGGTTGCTCATGGTGGACTCCGGGGTTAGTGGTTGTGGGTGGCTGGTGGCTCACGGCAGGACGTTTCGCTGCCGAACGAGCGTTCTATCAGCCGGGCCTGAACTCTGCCACCAGTGCCAACAGATTTGCCACGCTCGTGGCTGTTCAGCGGAACCACATGCTGCCTATACTCGGCGTCCGTAAAGGCTTAGTTACTCAGGCAACCATTGGGGGGAATCATGGCAGGCATCACGCGTCGCGATCTCGTGCGGGCAGGATTTCTTGGCGGCGTCACGCTGGCCACACCGGCCCGGCGGCTCTGGGCGGCGAATGCGAATGATGAGATCAACCTCGGCTTCATTAGTTGTGGCGGCCGGTCCAACGCATTGATGGGCTCGTTTGCCAAGGTTCCGGGCGTCACGATTGGTGGTCTCTGTGACCCTGATGAAAAACGACTGGGTGTGGCCAGCAAACGCTTCCCCAAGGCCCGCACCTGGACTGATCTGCGAGATCTGCTGGCCGACGACGGCATCGATGCAGTAGTGATCTCCACCTGCAACCACTGGCACTGCCTGGCCGCCATCTGGGCGATGCAGGCCGGCAAAGATGTCTATGTCGAAAAGCCGCTGTCGCACAGCCAGTGGGAGGGCCGGCAGACAGTGGCCGCCGCCCGCAAACTCGGCCGCGTCTGCCAACTGGGAACCCAGCAGCGGTCGGACCCGATGCAGGCGGAGATCAAACAGTTTCTCCACGATGAGCAGGCCCTCGGGGCGATCGAGTCGGTGCGGGTCAACCGGATCGGCATGCGGGCGTCGATCGGCAAGCGGGAGACGCCGCTGGAGATTTCGAAGG
>CALAZQ010000340.1 GCA_937926325.1 uncultured Planctomycetaceae bacterium
ATTGCCATCGTGGCCTCCGCTCATTCGACGCTGACGTCGCTTTGCCGTCCTTGGCTTCGCTTGTCAGCGTACGCCGGCTCTCGGGACCTTGGTGGCCCCTCACCTCCCGTAGCGTTGGCCGAGGGCGGGGTAATTTGGTCAGCTCAGCCGAGTGGGATCACCTCAACCTCGCTGCCGCTCTCCAGTTGGCCGCAGCCGGCTGGCAAGAGCATCAGCCCGTTGGCACGGGACAGGCCGAGCAGATCGGCCGATCCGCCCCATGGCAGCGGCGTGGCGAGCGGTGCTTCAGCAGTGCCAGCAATCGTGCAGGGGTGATAAACAGGCCGGTCGGAATTGCCCTTCGCCTTGGCTGTCAACGCGGCCGAAAGCCTCGCCCGGTGCCAGCGATCACGGGGCAGCCCCGCTGCAATCGCCAGTGCCGGCCGCACAAACAGCTCGAAGCAGACCAGCGTGCTGACCGGATTGCCCGGCAGTCCAAACACGAGCGTGGGAGCGGCCTGCTCTCGCCGCAACACCCCAAACCAGACCGGCTTGCCCGGCTTCAGCCGGACTTTGTGAAAGACCTGGTCGACACCCGCCGCCGCAAGCACGCCGGGGACGAGGTCATAGTCACCGGCCGAGACACCCCCGGAGAGCAAGAGGACATCGCTAGCGAGGCCTTGGGTAATCGCTGCCCGCAGCGGTTCCGGCTTGTCACCGGCAATTCCCAACGCAATCGGCTCAGCCGCCGCCGCGGCAACCGCCGCCGCCAGCATCGGCCCGTTGGAGTTGCGGATTTGACCGTGGGCTGGAACCGTATCGGCCGGTACCAGTTCACTCCCCGTCGCGATGATCGCCACCCGCGGCGGGGCCAGCAGCTGAACATGGCTGGCCCCAGCCTCGGCGGCCAGACCGATCTGGGCCGGCCCGAGCCGGCTGCCACTGACGAGCACGGTTTCACCCGCCCGAAAGCTGCCGCCCCGGCGGCCGATGTGCTGACCGCTCCGGAAGCGAGGCTCGCAGAGCCGCACCCGGCCACCGGCATGCACACTGGCACTGCCGTCCACGGCCCGCTCGATCGGCACGACCGCATCGGTTCCGGCAGGCACCGGAGCCCCGGTCATGATCCGGGCACAGCTGCCCGGCCGTACCGTCAGGCTGGCCGCATCACCGGCAGCCAGATCGGCCACCACCTCGAGGTCGACAATCTCAGTGGTGGATGCAGCGGCAGCAAAGTCAGCCGCCGAGACCGCGAAGCCGTCCATCATCGCCTTGTCCCAGGGCGGCGAATCGATGTCGGCCACCACGTCGGCAGCGAGCAGGCCGCCAGTGGCCGTCTCCAGCCGTACCCGCCGCGGCGGCAGCGGTACCGCCGTCTGCTCAATCAGCCGGACCGCCTCGGCCGCGTCGATCATGCCGTCACCACGCCACTGGGAAGTCCGAGGAAGGCCCGCAAGAGGTCATAGCCGGTGGGGGTCAGAAAACTCTCCGGATGAAACTGCACGCCATAGATCGGTAGGGTGCGATGCCGAATGGCCATGATCTCACGGCTGCCGTCGGGGGCCGCCGCCCAGGCATCGACCTCGAACTCTGGGGGCAGCGTCGGTGGATCGATCACGAGACTGTGATATCGGGTTGCCTCGAGCGGTGAGGCGAGTCCGGCAAACAGTCCGGCCCCGGTGTGTTCGATGCGATCGACCTTGCCATGCATCAACTGGCGGGCCCGCACGATCCGCCCACCAAACACCTGGCCGATCGCCTGATGCCCGAGGCAGACACCAAGAATTGGCATGCGGCCGGCAAAGCGGCGAACGACGTCACAGGAAATCCCTGCCTCGTCAGGCGTACAGGGACCCGGCGAGATCACCAGGTGGCTCGGCTGCTTCGCGGCGATCTCGTCACCCGTGATCTGGTCGTTGCGATAGACCTCGACCGGCAGTTCGGGAGCAACCTCACCGAGCCGCTGAACGAGGTTCCAGGTGAACGAGTCGTAGTTGTCGATCAGGAGCAGCATGACCAGGTCTATTGCAGCAGCGTGACGGGGTGGCCCTCCCGATCGACCAGCGGCATCACCTGCGGCTTGTAGATCGTGGTGTAGGCCTCAGCCTGACGGTGGGCATCGAGGGCCTCTTGCGTCGCCCAGTGTTCGACGAGGGTAAAGCGGCAGGGATCGGCCTGCGAGTGGTAGACATCAAACCGCTCACAGCCGGGCTCCTGCCGGCTCTTGTGCATCGCTGCGGTCAGCAGATCCCGCACCTTCGGCACGTCGGCCTCAGCCTTGACTGTCAGCAGAATATTCATCGTGATCATGGCATTACTCCTTCGTATCACTACTGTACCAGCAGTGGCCGCTGCGATTGCACTGCTGCCTGCCGCCGGGCCAGCAGCCGCAGATAGGGGGGCAGGAACCGGGCCCGGTGAGCATAGGTGCCCGGGCTGGCGTCGGCCTCGGCCTCGGCCGGCTCCCAGCAGTCCTCAAGAGCGAAGCCCGCCGTACAGATGCCCCCAAGCAGATCGCCGAGCGAGTGGACAAATTCGGCGGTCCCTGCCTCTCGCAGCCGCGAGGCCGCAGCCGGCGGTAGGGGCTGGCGAGGGCCGGTCGCTGAGTCCTGCAGGGGATGCAGCAGCTCGTAGTGGCCAGCAGCGTTGGGCTCGAGTGCCGCCTGCAGGCTCGCCGGCGACTTGTGCTGGCTGATGTAGAGCCCGCCCGGTCTGGTGACCCGCGCCACCTCGGCAAAGAGCCTGTTCAGCCGCGGCAGATAGCAGCTGCTCACCGGCTGAATCACCAGGTCATAGCGGCCACCGGAAAGCATGCTGAGGTCATCCATCGACGTCTGCACCAGCCTGAGGTCGATCCGTCGCTCACGGGCCACCTGCCGGTCGAGTTCGAGCATCGCCGCCGAGAGATCGACCACGGTCACCCGGCCGCCGGCGGCGGCATACAGCGGGCCATGCTTGCCGCCGCCTGCTGCCAGGCAGAGCACTTCCAGACCCTTCAGGCTTGCCGGTAGCCAGGGGCGACCGGGCGGGCCGGCCGTGCCAAGCCACGACCGGGGATCAGCGAACGCGGCATCGACAGCGGGCCGGGCCAGCGGCTGGCCGGCTGCCGCCAGCCGATCCCAGGCCGCGGCGTTGCGGCGGAGGATCGGATCGTCAATCCCATTGGATGCAGGTGCTGCCATCCCAGGCAGACTACTCTGCCGCCTGCTGCTGTAAGAGTCCCAGCCGGTGCATCACCTCCAGAGGCGGGCCGGGCCGCCACTTTTTCCGCCGGGCGTCGTAGACGGCCGGCACGAGCGTCGGCCGGCCGGTTTCGGGATGATCCAGCCGTTCGCCGGCCAGCGGCAATTCAAAAACGTCACCACTTTCGCGGCAGACATAATGAATCACAGGGACATCCTCCGCGGCAACAGTCGGGGGCCGAGGCGGCAACACGAACGGGGCGATCAGCCAGGCCGTCAGACAGATGCCGGCGATTGCTATCCAGAGGCGGGCGTCCTTCATTGCATTTTCTCCGATACCATCGGGTTCACTTACGATCGAACAATGCGTCAACCTCAGCATCGACGGCAGGATCACCTCGGCAGATCACCCCGATGCCGTGGTGCTGCATGGCCGGCACCTGCACATCCTGCGTGTAGGGCCCGCGTCGAAACTGTCGACTGAAGCTCTCGACATGTCCGTCGACGAAGACCACGTTGGCGGTCTCGCCAGCATGCCGGAAATGAGCAACCGGGTCGGTGGTCGAGGGCAGATCAAACCCACCGACCTGCTCCCGCAGATCGTAGGGGGCGGCATAGTAGATCATCGCCGCCTCCGCAAAGGCGACCGTGCGGGAAGTGTCTGGCACGTCCTTCATTCGATAGGCAACTTCCTGGAAATGGTTCATCAATGCGTAGGTCACCGGGTCATAGACATATTTCGATCCTGGCCCCAATTCGGTGTTGTAGCCGAAGGCAGTGGTGAGGCGATCGCCATACTGAACCGTTTCGATGAAGTCGGTCGTGAAATTCGGACATTGCAACACTGATTCATCCGACTCAAAGAATGGCCGTAGAGGTCCTGGCTGGCTGTCGAAGCTGGGGTCGTCTTCATTCGTGGAATAATCGACCTCGCCGAACCAAAAGAGTGACCTGCCTCCGGGCGTCCAACTTCCCGCGACGCTATTCAGGTAGCGGGTGTCGTCATCAATCCGCTGACAGCAGAAACGTTCGTTTCGTGCCGACACGTAACCCTGCAATGCCAGCCCCAACTGCCGCAGGTTGCTCGAGCAGGTGGTTCGACGGGCCGACTCGCGGGCCGACTGGGCTGCCGGTAATAGCAGCCCGACCAGCACACCGATGATCGCAATCACCACCAGCAGTTCGATCAACGAAAAGCCAAGCCGGGTGGCGATCTGCTGCCGCCCGACCGGATCGGCGCAGACCGATTCCGGAAATTTCGTGAAACGCTTCATCTCAGACTCCATCCGGCCAGCCACACACAGCCGCTGCCAGGCACTGCCAGGCAATTCGCGCAGACCGGCCCTCACTAGCCAAACACCGACTCGACCATACGAGCCGTGCCCGTGAAGCCGCCCTCGCAGCCGCACGCGCGCCACCAAACGCAGGCAGGTCTTCTGACTCCCAGGCGTTTCCAACCGACGCCTTCTCACAAACAAGCCGAAGCCGGTTCGCAATGGCAGTGAATGTCGGTCGGAACGATCGGGTCGCGGAAAGCGTTCCGATCACCTGGACACAGCGGCGGGGCCGTCCCGGAATTGCACCGGTGTTCCCTGTTTCGCCCCTGGCATCAGCTGATGCCAGGGGCCGCCTCACGTCCGGGAGCGGAGTCTACGCCGGCACATCTGCCTGTCAACGCGGTCGGCAGCGTGCCGGAGAACAACGGCACGATCCCGGATGCGGAACCGTTCCTGCCCGCAGGGTCCACGCAGGCGGAGAACTGGCCGGCAAAATCTGCCGGTTGGATCGATTTCACTGTCAAAGCCTGCGGGTTGTCCGGGCACAGTCAGCACGACCAGCACGATACCACCGACCAGCAGCGTCAGCCTGACCGGAACACCTAAGTCCTTGGCAGAAAAAAACTTAGAGCCGATTCAAGCCCTTTTCCCCTGTCCGCCGATAGCCCCTGTGTCCCCCGGGGCATCACTGTGCCCGTCGGGCAACCAATGGGGGCGACAGCAACCTGAAGTTCATCGAGTCACGGATTGGCTCGACAGGCCTGTCGCAGAAGAGTTCGTGGATCACACCCTCGGGGTGACAAAAACCGCGCGGTCGGGATCAATCATCCTCGCGTGATCCACAAGCAAAGGAGATGTGGCTCGATGAAGCGAATGATGTTTCTCGGTGCACTGATTTTCAGTGCCACCATGTGTAGCCAGTCTTATGGTTTCGAGCTTCTGGATCGGATGCTCGGCCATGGCTGCTGCCATTCCTGTTGTGATGCGTGTGAGCCGGCTTGCGGTTGCGAGCCTGCTTGCGGATGTGAGCCTGCTTGCGGTTGCGAGCCGGCTTGTGGTTGTGAGCCGGCCTGCGGATGCGAGCCAGCTTGCGGATGTGACAATGGCTGCTGCGACGCGGGGTGCACCTCGTGCTGTGGTCGGAAGTGCAAGTCGCATGACCTGTTCGGCGGCCTGAAGGGGCTGTTCGAGCGGTGCAAGCGGCGTCACCATGGCTGCTGCGACAGCTGCTGTGAGCCTGCTTGCGGTTGCGAGCCTGCTTGCGGTTGTGAGCCGGCCTGCGGTTGTGAGCCTGCTTGCGGTTGCGAGCCGGCCTGCGGTTGCGAGCCGGCCTGCGGTTGCGAGCCGGCCTGCGGTTGCGAGCCTGCTTGCGGTTGCGAGCCTGCTT
>CALAZQ010000341.1 GCA_937926325.1 uncultured Planctomycetaceae bacterium
ACACGAAGAGCACGAAGGAGGAGTCATTTTCAGGATTTGCCCGCTCTTTCCCGCAGCTCGCGAGTATCGGGGGCTGGAGGGATGATGGTAAACTTTGAAGAACAACTTTCGTGCCTTCGTGGTGAAATCCGAATCACCACCAAAACCGACTGAGAATCCCGGGTGGGTTTCGCAGTCAATCCGAGACTGAGACCTGCATGGCCACGGCTGACCATCCACAACCGAAGATTCCGCTGGCGGTGCTCCCCTCGGCGGTTCCGCCGGCAGTGATTCGTTCCCGGCCGCCGCACCCGTCGATTCCGCAGACGAAGCCCGAGCGGGATCGGCTGCTCGACGCCATCCGCCGCGGCCTCACCGACGAGCCGGCCGTGCCGCCATTGGCGATGGAGCCGCTGCACGAACGGGCCCGGGCTGCTCTGGCCGCGGCCGGCCTGCCCGAGACCTACCTCGACTACGCCGCCGTCCTGGTCAATAACGAGTCGTGGCGGGACGCACTCGCCCAGGTGCCGTTTGAGCGGCGGCTGCTGCTGATGCCCAAGTGCCTCCGGGAAGAAAACCGCTGCCCCGCACCGTTTGACGAGTTCGGCCTGCTCTGCAAGCAGTGCGGCCTCTGCTCAATTCAAGACTTCCAGGCTGAGGCCGAGCGGCTCGGCTATGCCGTGCTGGTGGCTGAGGGGTCGGCCCTGGTGATGGCGATGATCCAGACCGGCCAGATCGAGGCGATTGTCGGCATCAGCTGCCTGCCGGTGCTTGAAAAGACGTTTCCGTTTGTGGAGGCGGCGGCGATTCCGGCGGTCGCCGTGCCGCTGCTGCAGGACGACTGCATCGACACTACCGTCGACATCGACTGGGTCTGGGACTACATCCATCTTGAAGCAGCCGACAGCTCACGACGGCTCGACCTCGGTAGCCTGCAGGACCGGGTGGCTGGCTGGTTTGAACCGGCAGCCCTCGATGAGAGCCTCGGGCCGGCCGAGGGGCCGGCAGAGGAAATTGGCCGCGAGTGGCTGGCCGTCGGCGGCAAACGCTGGCGGCCCTTCCTGGCGGCAGCAGTTTGCGACGCCCTCGGCGGCAACAGCGATGCAGTGGCACTCAAGCGGCTGGCGGTTGCCGCTGAATGCTTCCACAAGGCCTCGCTCGTCCACGACGACATCGAAGACGGTGACCTTGAGCGGTATGACCAGCCCACCCTCTGCAGTAGCGAGGGGGTACCCGTCGCCCTCAACGTCGGCGACCTGCTGATCGGCGAGGGCTATCG
>CALAZQ010000342.1 GCA_937926325.1 uncultured Planctomycetaceae bacterium
AGCTAGCCCAGTCGCATGCCGGGAAGGGCACCGCTGTCGGGGGAAAGCAGAAAGACACCTTCGGCGCCAGCGCCGCTGGCGGCCACCACCATGCCCTCGCTGAGGCCGAACTTCATCTGTCGCGGGGCGAGGTTTGCCACCACCACCACGAGCCGGCCGACGAGATCCTCTGGTTGGTGGAACTTTTTGATGCCGGCGAAGATCGTCCGGCGGTCGTCACCGCCGAGCGAGACGGTGAGCTTGAGCAGCTTGCGAGCCTCCGGCACCTCGTCGGCTGCCACCACCCGGGCCACCCGCAGGTCGACCTTGGCGAAGTCATCGATGGTGCAGGTTTCGGCGAGCGGCTCGGCGGCGAGCGGCTCGGGGGAATCGGCAGGGGGGACGGCGTCGGTCATGGGCTCTCCAGGGCTGGGGGAAGGTGTTTGAGCGGCTGCGGCCTGCAGCAGGGCATCGATCTGGCTTTGCTCGATTCGCCGCAGCAGCGGCTGGAAGCGACTGACCGGGCTTCCCGTCAGCGGTGTCTGCGATTGCTCCCAACGGTCGATCGGGCCGCCGACCAGCTGGCCGACGTCCTCGGCCAGTTTTGGCAGCACGGGCGTCAGATAGACGACCAGCTGCCGGAACAGATTGATCGCTACCGAGGCGACCTGCTGCAGTCTGGCCGCCGCCGCCGGCCCCTCCTTGGCGAGTTTCCAGGGCTGTTCCTGATCGACGTAGAGGTTGGCCCGGTCGGCCGCCTGCATGATCAGCCGCATGGCCCGGGCGAAGTCACAGGTTTCATAGGCTGCCGCGATCGCCTCCCCGTCGGCCGCCGCCTGGGCGAACAGGCCGCCGTCGTCGGGATAGGGTGTCGCCAGCCCGGTCTCGGCCAGCCAGCGGGCGGTGCGGCTGGCCAGATTGACCACCTTGCCGACAAGGTCGGCATTCACCTTGGTGGTGAACTCTTCAAGGTTCAGATCGATGTCGTCGATGCCACCCGAGAGCTTGGCGGCGTAGTAGTAGCGGAGCGCCGCCGGGTCGAGCAGGTCGAGATAGTCGCGGGCCAGCAGAAAGGTGCCCCGGCTCTTCGACATCTTCTGGCCGTTGACCGTGAGGAAGCCGTGGACCCGAACCTTCGTCGGCAGGGTCATGCCGGCCACCTTGAGCATGGCCGGCCAGAAGAGCGTATGGAAGTAGGTGATGTCTTTGCCGATGAAGTGATGCACCTCGGCGGCCGGCTCGTTGTTGTCGCCGGGGCACCACCAGTCGGCAAAGGTTCCACCCCGCGCAGTGGCCCATTCTTCGGTGGCGGCAACGTAGCCGATCGGGGCGTCGAACCAGACGTACCAGTAGTGGCCCGGGGCATCGGGAATTTCAAAGCCGAAGTAGGGGGCGGGCCGGGAGATGTCCCAGTCTCGCAGCGGATCACCGAGGAAGTGGCCGGCGAGATAGTTGGCAATCCGGGGGTCGAGTGCACCGGACTGCTGAGTCCACTCCGACAGGAACGGCCGCAGCGACTCAAGCGTGACAAAGAGGTGTTCCGCCGACCGCACCTCTGGTGGTGTGCCGGAAAGGGTGCTGACGGGATTGACCAGTTCGGCCGGTGAATAGGTCGCCCCACAGGCCTCACAGGAGTCACCATATTGATCGGCCGCGGCACACCGCGGGCAGCCGCCGCGGACAAACCGGTCGGCCAGGAAGACCCCGGCGGCGGGATCGAACAGCTGCTGGACTTCGCGGCTGACCACGAGGCCCTGTTGCCGCAGGGCCTGCCAGAACCGGTGGCAGAGGGTTCGGTTGGCCGGGCTGTCGGTCGAGCCATAGTGGTCGAAGGCAATCTGGAAGCCGCCAAAGTCAGCCAGATGGGCCTCCCGCATATCCGCGATCAGCTCTTGTTCCGGCCGACCCTCGGCCCGGGCCCGAATCATGATCGCCGTGCCGTGGGTGTCGTCGGCACAGAGGTAGATCGCCTGATGGCCTCGCAGCCGTTGGAAGCGGGCAAAGACATCGGTCTGGATGTATTCGACGAGGTGCCCGAGATGGATGTGGCCGTTGGCGTAGGGCAGGGCCGAGGTGATCAGGATCCGGCGGGTATCGGGCATGGGGCCTGCGTGGGACGAAGACGAAGGAGGGCATGAGCAAGTCGACGGCGATTGTAGGACCGGGGCCGGAGTTGGGGGAAGGTGTGAAGGTGGGTGGCTGACGGGGCGGCGGAAAGGCCATGGAGAACGAAAATGCTCTTGTTCGGCTTTGGATCGAGCGGCACTATCCCACCGCCCGATTGGCGGTGCCGCCGGGTGGCCCGTTGGTGGCAGGGAAGCCACCGCTGCCCTGACCTGTACCGCTCACCTGCAGACTGGAGCCCGGCCCCGCGGCCAGGTCTCCGCCGGAGTCAACGAGATGCAGACGCCCCGCTTTGGAATGCTCGCCGGCCTCCTCTGCCTCGGCTGGTCCGCACCGGCGGCCGCCCAGGTTGGGACGCTGCCGCCGGCCGCCGCCGCTGCTGCCGGCGAGGTGGTCCTGCTCGACTTTTCGGCCAACTGGTGTGGCCCCTGCCGGCAGATGGCACCGCTCATCGGTGAGATCGGTGCCGCCGGCTGGCTGGTGCGGCATGTCGATGTCGATCAGGAACACGATCTGGTCAAACGCTTCCAGGTGACCGGAGTGCCCTGCTACGTGCTGCTGGTGAAGGGCCATGAGGTTGGCCGGATTGCCGGCGCCACGACCCGCACCGAGCTTGAGAAACTGCTGGCCAAGAGCCGCCAGCCACTGGGGCTGCCCGAACTGCAGGCGGCCGCCCAGCCGGCGGCGGCCAGTGCCATTCCGGGCATCCCGCTGCCGACCCAGCCGGCCACGGCCACGCTTGCCACCGAGGCTGGCAGCCCGAAAACGCTTCAGCCGCCGGCGGTGATGACCGGCCCGGTCGGCCAGCCCGCCACAGGCCAGCCGATCGACAGGCCACTTCGGCAGCGGCGGACTGCCGCCGCCCAACCTCCGGTCGGACCGCCGCCGTCACTGGCCGCCGACACCAAGGCTCAACTGAGCGGGCGACTGATCCGGGCAACCGCCCGGCTGCGGGTGACCGACCCCGACGGAGCCTCGTGGGGGACCGGCACCGTGATCGATTGCCGTCAGGGCGAGGCGCTGATCCTCACCTGCGGCCACATCTTTCGCGATTCTGCCGGCTCTGGCCGGATCGAAGTGGACCTCTTCGGCGATCCTGCTGCCGGTCGCGTCGCCGGGCAGATGGTGGCCTACGATCTCGACCGCGACCTCGCCCTGGTCAGCGTCTTCACCGAGGCGGCCATCGATCCGGTGCCGATCGGTGGCGTTGGCCGCTCCCGCGAGGTCGGTGAGCCGGTCGTCACCGTCGGCTGTGATGGTGGGCGAGATCCCACCATGCACGTCAGCCGGGTGACCTCGGTCGATAAATACCTCGGGCCGGCCAACGTGCAGGTGGCCGGGCAGCCGGTGCAGGGCCGCAGTGGTGGCGGCCTGTTCGCCCTTGATGGCACCCTGTTGGGGGTTTGTAACGCCGCCGACCCGGAGGATAACGAGGGGCTGTTCGCAGCGTTGCCCTCGATCCACGAGCACCTCGATGAGGCCGGGCTCGCCTTCGTCTACCGGCATGTCTACCCGGGCACCGAAACCGATCTGGCTGAGGCTGAGGGTCGGGGGCTGCCGCCCCGGATGCCCGCCGAGATGCCGGCGGTCTCATTCGATCGGCGAAACCGTGACGATGCCGTTCCGACCGCATCGAGTGGCCCGTCAGGGGTCACGCCAGCCGCCGAGCCAGCCGCAGATCCCAAGGCGGCCCCACTGGCTCCCGACGAACTGCCCCCTGCAGCCGCAGTGGCGCGGGCCGGGTCGCTTTCCGCCGGCGAGCAGGCGCTGATCGATCATGTGCGTCAGCACAGTGGCAAGGCTGAGGTGATCTGCATCGTGCGGCCGCATGGGGCGAGCCAGTCGGCCAGTGAAGTCTTCATGCTGCAGACCGCAGGTGCTGATTTCATCGACCGGCTTTCCGACGCGCAGCAGCGGGAGGAGCCGGCAGGAGCGGAGCGTTGAGCATCCTGAAGGTTTCGGAGTCGGCATGCAGCAGATCCTGATCCGCCACGGGGAAAGCCTGTCAAACCGTGAGGGGCGGGTGCAGGGCCAGGCCGATGTCGAACTGTCGGAGGTCGGCCGACGGCAGGCCGAGGCGGTCGCCGCCTGGTGCCGCAGCCAGCCCGAGATCGCTGCCGCCGATGAACTCTGGTCGAGCCCGCTGCGACGGGCCCGCGCGACGGCCGAGGCGATCGGGGCGGCAATCGGCAAGCCGGTGCAACTGGCCGACGAGTTGCGAGAACTCCATGCCGGAATTTTTCAGGGGCATCTCTGGGACGACCTGGCGGAGCGGTTTCCGGCTGAGGTCGCCCGCTGGCGATCGGGCGATGTCGACTATCAAATTCCCGCAGGCGAGTCGCGGCGGCAGCTGGCCCAGCGGGGGCGGCAGGTGCTGGAGACGTTGGCAGGTCGGTCCGCGCGGCGGATGATCGTGGTGGCCCACGGCGGCATTCTCACCGCCGCCCTCGGCCTGCTCGTCGGCCGTGACCATCCGCTGTTGGCCGAGGCCAGCGAGCGACCGTTCACCCGGCTGCCGGCGCTGGCGAACTGTTCGGTCTCGGAGCTCGCCTGGCCGGGGCCAGAACTGGTACGGTTCAACGAGACGGGTCACCTTTGATCGTGCCGTCATGGTCCCATTCCTCGTGACATCCCAACGGTCATGGCCGCAAAGCAACCAGTGCATCCCGGTGTCGTCAGCCGCGGCTGGCCGCTGTGGCTGGCGGTCTGCCTCATCTTCGCCCGTCCTCTAACCGCCGCTGAGCCCGCGGGCTTTGCGGGCGAGCGGGCCTTCGGATACCTCAAGGCGGTCTGCGACCTCGGGCCGCGGCCGAGCGGTTCACCCGGCATGCGGCAGCAGCGGGAGCTGCTTGTGCGGCATTTTCAGCAGGCGGGGGGAAAGGTGTTTCGACAGGCCTTCCGCAGCCGTGACGGTCGCACCGGGGACTGGGTGCGGATGGAAAACCTGATCGTGCACTGGCACCCCGAGCGGACCGAGCGGGTGCTGCTGGGCGTTCACTATGACACCCGGCCCTACCCCGATCGCGACCCGCGGCAGCCGCGGGGTGTCTTTCTGGGGGCCAATGATGGGGCCAGTGGGGTGGCGGTGCTGATGGAACTGGCGGCGTTGATGGCGGCGTTACCCGGTCCGGTTGGGGTGGACTTTGTCTGTTTCGATGCCGAGGAATATGTCTTTGATGATGCCCGCGACCAATACTGTCTGGGGTCGCTCTTCTTTGCCCGGCAATACGCTGCCGGGCAGCGGGCCGGTACGACGGAATATCGCTATCGCTGCGGGGTGATCCTCGACATGGTGGCCGACCGTGACCTGCAGATCTGGCAGGAACGCCAGAGTGTTGACTGGCCGGAGACGCGGCCGGTGGTTGACTCGATCTGGGCGACGGCCCGTCGGCTGGGGGTGCGGCAGTTCGTGCCGCGGCCAAAGTATGTGGTCAATGACGACCATGTGCCGCTGCGGATGACCGGTGGCATTCCGACCTGCGACGTCATCGACTTCGACTATCCGCACTGGCACACCACCCGTGACACGCCGGAGAATTGCTCGGCTGAGTCACTCGAGGCGGTGGGCCGGGTGATGCTGGCCTGGCTCCAGACCCTCCGCTGACCCTTGGCCACCGTGCGGGATTGACCCGATGCAGCAGCAGCCCGCCGCGACCGTGCCCCTTGTCGTCCCCGACCTCGGCCTGGGCAGTCAGCCGATTCTGCTTTCGCTCTGGCTCGTGCCGCAGGGCCGGCGGGTGCTGGCCGGTGATCGGGTGGTCGAGCTGGCCGCTGGTGCTGCCACCATTGATCTGACCGCTCCCGTGGCCGGTCGCTGCCTGCGGCAGCTGGTCGATGAAGACACTGTCGTGCTGCCGGGAACGATGGTTGCGGAGTTCTTGGCGGAGGACGACGAGCCATGAATTCACGGCTGTCGGTCTGGCAATGCTCGGCCGGCCGGTTGGCAGCCCTGGCCGGGGCGGCCACCATGTTTCTGATTCAGCCGCCGGCTGACTGCTGGCCGCTGGCCTGGCTGGCACCGCTGCCCTGGCTCTGGCTGGTGGCCCGGTCACCGGCAGCGGCCGCAGCCGCGCCGGTCTCGGGCCGGTTTCTCTGGCTGGCTGGCTTCCTGCACTGGTTGGCGACGATTCACTGGCTGCGGCTGCCGCACCCGGCGACGGCAATCGGCTGGCTGCTGCTGTCGGCCTATCTGGCCTGCTACCTGCCGCTGTTCATCTGGCTGGCGCGGCGGCTGATCGGCCGGTGGCGGTGGCCACTGGTCGTCGCCGCACCGGTGGCCTGGATGGCCTGCGAACAGCTGCGGGGCTGGCTGCTGGGCGGATTCACCTTTGGCAGGCTGGGTCACACCCAGTGGCGGTGGATTGAACTGCTGCAACTGGCCGACATCGCCGGGGCGGTCGGGCTCGGTGGGCTGGTGATGCTGGTGGCCGCCGCGGGCTATGGGCTCGTTGCCTGCTGCCTCGTGCCGGGCGGGCAAAGCAGGCCGCCCGGCCGCCGCGTCGTCGTCTGGCAGCTGCTGATGGCCGGCAGCCTGCTGCTTGCCGCGGTCGCCTATGGTCGCTGGCGACTAACGACCGCCCCGCTGCCCGCGGGCAAGCCGCTCGAGGTGCTGCTGGTGCAGGGCTCGATCGACACTGAACTCAAACACGACCCTGCCGCCGTCACCGATGTGACCCGGCACTACGACGAGCTGACCCGGGCGGGACTGGCCGGCGGGCCGCGGCCCGACCTGATTGTCTGGCCTGAGACGATGTGGCGGGTGGGCCTGCTGGAGATCGACCCGGATGAGCAGCTGCCCGACAGCCTGATCGCGACAATGCTTAGCGAAGCCGAGATTGCCGGCCCGGCTGCACTCTCGGCTGAGCAGCAGCAGGCCCGCTGCCGGGCCCGGCTGGAGGCCGAGCGGCTCGAGCCGCTGGCCACCTACGCGAAATCCTACGGCAGTCACTGGCTGGTCGGTGTTGATAAACAGCGGATCACGCCGCAGGTCACCGCCGGCTTTGAGAACTTCAACATGGCGGTGCTGCTCGATGCCGAGGGCCGGCTGGTCGGCGAATATGCCAAGATGCACCCGGTCATGTTCGGTGAGTATGTGCCGCTGGCCGATCGCTTTCCCTGGCTCTACCGGCTGACACCCCTGCCGACAGGCCTGACCGCCGGCAGGAAGCCGCTGCTGGCGAGCGTGGCGGGCCGGCGGCTGACCGCCACCATCTGTTACGAGACAGCCCTGCCCGGGGCGATCCGGTCGCTCGTGCGGCAGTGCCGCCAGGCCGACGGCGGTCCCGACCTGATCGCCAATCTCACCAATGACGGCTGGTTCTGGGGTTCGAGTGAGCTCGACATGCACCTGACGGCGGCGATTTTCCGGGCGGTCGAGGTTCGCACACCGATTGTGATCGCAGCGAACACGGGGTTTTCGGCCTCGATCGATGGCTGCGGCCGGCTGCTGGCCCGCGGGCCCCGGCGGGCGACGGCCACCCTGCGGGTCGCGGTCCAGCCCGACGGTCGGCCGACCCTCTGGCTGGTCTGGGGAAGTCTGCTGCCTGGTCTCTGTATAGCGATTGGGCTGGCAGTGACGTTGGAAGGCTGGGTGAGAAGGGATAGTCTTAAAGGGGTGGCGTGAAGGTCGACGCCATCCAAGGTCGATGCTTCCTGAGGAAGTGTTGATTGAGAACCCGGCCCGGAAAGGAGCCGTCCCGGCGAGACCGCTCGGGGACGAAGCGAGAGGCATCGGCATGAACACCATCGGCAAAATTTTCGTCTTCGCCGTTTTGATCATGAGCGTGGTCTTCATGAGCTTTGCGGTCGCCATCTTTGCCTCCCACACCAATTGGAAGAAAGAATCGGAGCATTTACAGGAAGAGCTGGCCAAGGTAACCGAGGAGCGGCAGCAGAAAGAGGCTGCGATCACCAAGCTCAATGAAGATCTGGCTGCCTCCAAGGCCGCCCGCGACCGGGTGGTCGCCGCCCTCCAGGCGGCGTTGGTCGAGAAGAACAGCGAACTGGCCGAACTGCAGAAGAAGCGGGATGACCAGCTCACCAAGCTCGATGAAGACATTGCCGAGCTCACCAAGGCCAAGCAGGAGCGGGATGAGGCCGAAAAGCTGATTGCAAACCTTCGTGACGAGATCAAGGAGCTCCAGCAGGATCTCAAAGGCATGGTCAACCGCGGGGCGGAACTGGCGGCCAAACTGCATCAGTCAGAGTCGGAGTTGGCGATGGCCAGTGAGCGACGCGACCAGTTGGAGCAGCAGGTCAGTGACGCTCGGCAGATGCTTCAGCAGAACGGTCTCTCATTGCAGCGTCCCAAGAACATCATTCCCTTGGTTGACGGCGTGGTGATGGCGGTGAGCGAGAATCTGGTCGAGGTTTCGATCGGCAGCGACGACGGCCTGCAGAAGGGGCACGAGCTTGAGGTCTTTCGGGCGGACCAGTACCTGGGCCGGCTCAAGGTTGTCAGTGTCACCCCCGACCGCGCCGTGGTCCGGATTATGAAGGACTACGCCCGGGGCATCGTCCAACGGGGCGATCGGGTGGCGACCCGGCTCAAACTCGACAGCTGAACCAAAGCGGTGCCCCCGGGGCCCGCGCAGCCAAGGCAGACAAGGGGCACCATCATGGCCGAGGAGAGCGAGAACAGTGGCCGCGGCTCAACGCCGATGGACAACTACACGGCGATGCTGATCCTGTCGTTCGTGGCGATCTCGATCGGCTGCCTGATCCTCGCGCTCGAGCTCTATCGTGACGGGCTGCCGCTGGCACCGTAAGCTGCCGTGACAGCGTCGGTGCTTGCATCAGCGGTCACGATCAAAAGAAGTTGAACCGTTCGTCTGCACCCTCTTTTTCGGGCTTTTCCGGTGGGGCAGCGGCTGGCGCGTCAGGCGCCTCCTGAAGTTCGGTGTCAGCCGCGGCGGCCGGCTGTTCGCCCGCGACCGTCCGCGGCCCGAGCGAGGCGAGCAGTCCTCGGGGCGAGGCCAGGATGAGCTTTTCCGAGGCCCGGTTCGTCACCGGCAGGGTGAAGGGGCCCGGATGCAAAAAGGCCTCGGGTTCACCATCGGCAAGGCTCAGGCCGGTCAGCATGTTCTGCCGGTCATAACACCAGACCCGGCCGCCGACGATGGCGAGCAGTTCGGCCTTGAGGGGGGACTTCCAGATCCGCCGTCCGCTGTCAGCCGCATGGGCGGCGATGCCCCGCTCGCCCAGCGAGACGATCAGGGTCTCGCCCTTCAGCAAGAGCTGCGGCCGTTGCTCATTCGGATGCAGGGAGGTCTCGAGCAGGCTCCGCCAGACCAGCCGCAGGCCTCCCGGGGCATCCGCGAACCGGATCAGTTCACCCGTTCCGGTGGTGGCAAAGATGGTCTGGTCGCGGACCAGCACCGGGCCGCCCGGTGATTGCAAGAGTTCAAACTCGTGGCGGGCCCAGGCATCGTTCGCCGGCTCGATCGCCGTCAGGTGGCCGTTGCGGGTGCACCAGATCACGCCGGCACCATAGGGGGTGGGCTGCTGTTCGATCAGCCCGTGCGAATTGATCTCGACCGGATCGAGCTTCACCAGTTGTTCTGAACCGCCTCCCTCGGTTTCAGCTGATCCGTCAGTACCCGGTTCCGGCAGCATCAGTCGGAACGGGTTGACCGGCAGCCGCAGCACGGTGGCGTTCCGCAGCGGCACATAGGCCCAGTTGCCCACCGGCAGGGCCCCCGCCGATGGCGGCACCGGCAGCCGCCGCCGCCAGAAGACCGAGCCGGTGCGGGCCTGCAGCCCCACCGCCTCCATGTCGTGGGTGACCACGACCAGTCGGCCGTCGATGCCGGCGGGCTGCGGCGGTGCCAGGGGCACCCCCAGGCTGGTCGACCAGAGCAGCGTGCCGGGCCGCGGTGCACCCGGAGTGGCCGTGGCGGCGTCGCCCGCCCGGACGGCATGCACCTTGCCGTCGCCCGACTGCGCGACCACTGTCCAGCGGCCGACATCGACGCGGCCCAGCCGATAGCCGATCGATTCAAAGGGCAGTTGCACGATCCATTCCCGCGACAGCCCCACCCGTTCGGCCTCGAAGGGGTCGGCTGCCGTACCGGAGAGGCATTCGCCCCGCGCGAGCGGCAGCCAGGCTGCGGCCACCAGCATCAGCAGCAGCAGGGCCAGCCGGAGGAAGGTCTGCCGATTCGTGAGTCGATTCATAACGACGGGCCCAGGGAGGGGGGAATTCAACCGTTCGGTGTCCACGAGCTGCCGATAGGACATCTTCCTGAGGCTAATTCACGAATTTGCTCATGCAACGCGGGCGGCAGCCCAGCCGGCTGCGAAGTGGCCCCGGGCTGGTAGGATGTGAATTTCCGTTCGAATCGATCCAGGCGGTCCCCGCGGCCGCTGCCGACCCTGCTACCTGTTTGATGCCGAAGGTTCCTCGATCCGCCGACTTGCCTGCCGATCCGCTCGCAGCGCTGCTGGGATATCTCAATTATTCAGCGGGGGCTGCTGATCCCGCGGCCTGGCGAGCTGCCAGCGACCTCTATGCTCAGTTCGAGCCGCCTGGGCCGGACGGCCGGGTGACGGAACGGACCGATACCGCTGCTCGGGTCGCCGCGGTGCTCCGCGAAGAACTGGCCCGGCTCAAGCAGACCGATCCGGCCTTTCGCGATGACCGGCAGGCCGCCACCGTGATCGAACTTGTTTTCGAGCGGCTGCTGCCGGCCTACCGACAGTTCCACCACGATCTGCTTGAGCATCAGCCGCCGGGTGCCCTGGAGCGGCCGTTCTTCGTCATGGCGGCGGCCCAGGCGGTATTGGCCACCGGCGGCCCCTGGGATGATCCCGATCCGCAACTGATCGACCGGGCCATCGCCCGGCTCAACGACTACCTCGGCTGGCGGCCGGTGGCGGTGCTCGAGAACGGCCAGCTATCCGAACCCTATCCGCATGAGCGGGTGCGGCCGCTGCCGCTTTATATCGCTGGTGCGGGAACCGCCCACGGACGGTTTGCCGGGCTGGTCGATCGGGCAATCGGCATCCTCAAGGCAGCACCGGCCGATCTGCTGCGGCAGGCCGACTTCGAGCCGGAGCTCTTGAGTGAACTGGCGGTCGATCCGCGGGCCTTCGACTTTCTGCATCCGGCGGCCAGTCGGCCCAACTATCTCTTCGGCCTCTGGGATCCGTCGCTGATCGATGATGACGGCTGCTACCGCCGGCTGGTGATTCAGCAGTCGACGCTGGAGGGCATCCTCTCGTGGCCGGATGCCCATGGTGCCGAGATTCCGCCAGGCGAACTTCAGGAAGAGTCGGCCGCCGTGCTGGCCGGCGTGATGCTGATGGCCTCGGGCCTGTCGGGCCGCGGGCCGGGGGCGCCGCAGGCGGGGCTGCCGCTGGCCGAGTTGCTACCCCGCATTGCCAGCTATCGCGACAGCTTCTACCGCTGGCTCATGACCCGGCTGCCGGCGGGGCACCGGGCCCGGCTGGAGGCCGAGGCGGCGACCCTGCGGCAGCCGTTCGGCGGGGTCCGCCGGCACATCAACATGCTGTTGGCTGCCCGGCGGGCCCGGCAGGTGGAGAGCGTCACGCTGGCGTCAGTGCTGGCCCGGCTGGGCCGGTCGGAGGCGGCTGAGCGGTTGGCGGGGCTGGTGCCGGCGGCCAGCGCCCGAACACTGGCCCGGATTACCAGCCGGCTTGTGGCGGCTCAGCGGGCGGTTCGCCGTGGGCAGGCTGAGGAGTTGCCGGCAGCCCTGAGTAGCCTCGACGAGGCCCGTGACCTGCTGCTGCGGGGGATCGGTTGTGGAGCGCTGGTCGATCCTTGGAACATTCTCGGATTGGCCGGTCAGTTTCCGCTGCACGAGCCGGGGGGAGAGTCATTGCCCGACCCGCGGGTCGATGACCTGATCGGCAGTGTCAGCAATCTGCTCGAGGGGGCCTGTGCCGTCTGGCAGCGGGCCCGGCTGGAGGCTGACCAGCCGCTGGCCGACCGGGCTGGCGCGGCCGTCGAAGAACTGGCCACCTGGTGGGATCAGTTTGCCACCACCACCGTGTCGGGCGTGCCGCAGCTGTCGGGGCAGGAGCTGCTGCAGTCGGCCCGCGAGGTGATTGCCGTGCTTGAAGAGCGGCGGGCCACGGCGCCGGCGCCACTGGCCCCGGGCTTCTGGCGAGAGGCGGTGGCCGGCTTTTCGTCGGCTCGGACCCACGCCGCCGCTGCCGAGGCGTTGCTGCGGGAACGGGATCTCGATGCCGCCATGGGGCTGCTGGTGCACTGGGCCTCACTGCTGGAGGGGGATGAGATCGATCATTCCGGTCCTTCCTGGCTGCTGGCCTCGCATCGTTGGCTGCGGGCTGGGCTGGCCGACCTGAGTGAAGCGGGGCGGAACCGGGTGCGGCGGTTTCTCGAACTGATCGAGGCCAACACCGCCGGTGTCGCTGAAGTGATTGAGCTGGCGGCCACCGGTCAGGAGCCGGCGGTCCGTCACGAGCCCGATTTTTCCCTGCCCGACGATGCCGACGACGACCAACTGGCCGCCGATGAGAGTGTCGCCTCGGCCTATGAGTCGATGGTCTGGCAGGATTCGGCCGATGATGGCACCGACGGCGGCATGCTGGACGTCGATCTGCCTGGAGCCGACGGGCATCCTGTGGTGGCGGTGGAGGAGGCGGCCGATTTTCTCACCGGTGTCATCGTCATGCTGCGGCAGGTGGTGACCACCGGCTGCCTCGACGCGGCGGCCGGCCGGATCGAGCCCTTGCCCACTGAGATTGAATCGCTGGTTGCCTGGCGGCAGACGCTGCGGCGGCTGCGGAAGGCGATGGTGCGGGCTGCCGGTCACATCGTGGCCCGCGATCAACAGCCGGCCCCGGGCATGTCCCCGACTGAGTTCGACCGGCTGCGGTGGCAGCGGGATGCGGCCGCCGAGCGGCTGATTGAGGCAGCCCTGCAGACCGGGGAGACGATCTGGCTGCTCTCAGCCCGGCTGGCATTGGCCCGGGGCCAGGTGCGGCCGTCCCCGCGGCCGACCAACCGCCGCACCAGTGCTCACGGCGGCAGGCCGGGGCCCAAGCCGGCCGTCGGCCGGCTGCTGGCGGCGATCTTTGCCGATGACCAGCAGACCATCCACGAGCAGCTTGAGCGGATCAGGCGACACCTGCGGGGCAAGCCGGTGCTCTACGTGCCGCTCTCCCGGGGTGGTCGTCCCGACCGGATCGTGGCGGCGCGGCTGCGGGAGCGGCTGCTGGAGCGGCTGGTGGGCCTGCTGCCGCGGCGAGGTCTGGTCGAAGAGACGATCGGGCTGGTGCGGCTGGCCAAGAGCCTGGAGAGCAGGCGGCCGCGGGGCGCCGCCAGTGTGAGTGAGTTCGACCGGGTCTTCGAGGCGGCGACCACGGCCCTTGTTGGTCGGATCGTCACCAGTGCCCCGGTGGCCGCCGCCGGCGAGCCACCACCGACGGCCGAGCAGGTGACTCAGCGAATCCTTGACGGGCTGGCGATTCTGATTCCGCAGTTGCTCGAGACCTGGACCACCCATGCCCGGCAGTTGCGGCTGTCGGTGCTGGAGCGGGTGCGGGACGACAAGGCCTTCGCCCCGGTGCAGGCGTTCATCGAACGCTACGGCGCCGGGCTGTTCACCCAGCATCTGCTGACGCCGCCATCGCTGCGGGGCATTCTGCGGAGCGGGGTGAAGCCCTTTCTGGAGCGGCTGCTCGAGCAGGAAACCAGCGAGCCGAGTTGGCGGGCAGCGGCCGACGAAGAGGGGGGCGGCAGAAGCAGCCATCCTGACCAGCTGATCGAGGCCCTGACCAGTGGGCAGCTGCCGCTGAAACAGGCTGCCAGCCGGCTGCGGCTGGTGCTTGAAAGTGTGGCCGAGAATCACTCGGAGTATCGCGACTGGAACTCGACGACGACCCAGTCCGACCGGGGCGAGTGCCTGCACGTGCTGATGGAGTTTCTGCGGATCAAGGCCGAGTATGAGCGGATCGTCTGGACGTTGCGGCCGGTGAGCATGGCCCACCGGGTGCTGGTCCGCCGGGGGGCGACTGCTGCAGCCACCGCCTGGCGGCAGCGGATGCAGGATGAGACGGCTGAGGCGGCGGACGATCTGATCGAGCGGCTGACCGCGGTCCAGCAGGCCACCGGGGTGCGGCTGGCGAGCGTGGCCGACCGGGTGCAGCGGCCCTTCACCGCGATGCTGGAACTGGATGAACTCGAGGCAATGGTCGAGCCGGCCGTGGGCGAGTTGCTGACCGGCCAGCCAGTTGGTGCCGGCCAGCGTCTGGAGGAACGCGCCGAGGGCTTCCTGGGCATGGCGAGCGGGTCGGGAGTTGAGGTGCCAGACTGGCTGGAGCAGCTCAGTGCCGGCGTCGATCGGGCGATTGAAGAGGCCGAGGCGGGCGGGTTTGCTGCCGACGGCGAGCGGCCGCTGCTGCCGGCCGCGGTCGCTGACGTCCTCAGTTGGAAGCGGCTGCCCTGGAACGAACTGCTGGCTGCGGTGTCGCGGCAGAAGGGGCAGGCATGACGCCGCTGAAGACCGAAGATTGCGGGACGGTCGCAGCGCACCGCCGGTTGAGTGTCTGGCTGGCCGGCCGGCTCGAGCACGACACCTATCAGGCGATGGCGGAGCGGCTGGCCTGGGACGTCTCAGAGCCGCAGGGACGGCCACCGACGCTGGTCATTTATGAACCGGCCGTCGGCGTCACGATTGGCCGCCTCGGGTCGCAGACCGATATCGAGTGGTCACCGGAGGAACTGGTCGCCCGTGGCATTCCGGTCCGATTCGTCGGCCGGGGGGGCGGAGTGGTGCCGCATGGCCCCGGCCAGGTTGGGATTGCGCTGTTTGCGCCGCTGACCGCACTGGGCCTGGGTCCGCATGATGTCGGTGGGCTGGTCGAGCGATTCGAGGCCGGGCTGGAGGCGGCCATTCGCAGCCTGCGGTGCACCGCGGCCCGTGATTCCCGGCAGCCGGGCATTTTCGGCCGGACCGGCCTGCTGGCGGCGGTGAGCCTGGCGGTTCGCCGCGGCATCGTCTGGCACGGTGGCTTTGTCAACGTCTGCCCCGATCTCAGCCTGTTCCGCCGGGTACGAACGGTGCCGTTCGCGGCCGGCGTGCCGGTGCGTACGATGGGATCAGTGGAGGCTGATCTCCGCCGTCGGGTTCGGCTGCAGGATGCCCGGACAGCGGTTGTCCGGTCCCTGGCCGATGCCTTCGGGCTGAGCGATGTCTCCATTCAATCAGGGCTGCCGCTGCCGCCGGCAGCCGGCCGCCGCTCATTGATCCGCGAACACCTCACTGCCTGAGGAGGGCATCGGTTTTTGTGTGTCGTTTCCGAACCGCCGGTGGGACTCATGCCATCTCGCCGGACGTTCGCTCCGGCCATCCTTAGCCTCCACTCACTCGACGGAACCTTCCCTTCGCCATCCCGGCTGCGGTCAGCTTCCGACGCCGCTCGATTGGCATGAGTTCCACCTCACCCACTCCATTCGCTACTCCGGAGGATTTTCATGTCGAGCAATTCGTTGCACTCAGCTGACCTCCTGCCGATTCTGGGCGGATCGTCGACCGCCGAGGCTGGTGGCTGTGGCAGTTCGGCTGCTGCCGTGCCGCCGGTGTCGCGGCGGCTACCCCCGTGGCTGCGGCAGAATCTCGGCGCCGGTGGTGGTCACGGCGAGACCGCCGGGCTGATTGCCGAACTCGACCTGGAAACGGTCTGCTCGTCGGCGAAGTGCCCCAACCGGCTGGAGTGCTGGTCAGCGGGTACCGCCACCTTCATGATTCTGGGCAACGTCTGCACCCGGCCGTGTGGTTTCTGCTCGGTGCCCAAGGGCAAGACCGAGGAACTCGAGGCCGACGAGCCTGAGCGGGTGGCCGAGGCGGCCCGCCGGCTGGGGCTGGGGCATGTCGTCATCACCAGCGTAACCCGTGACGATCTGCCTGACGGTGGGGCCGACCACTTTCGCCGGACTGTCGAGGCGGTGCGGCAGGCGACCGGGGCGACGATCGAGGTGCTGGTGCCCGACTTCATCGGCAAGGAGGGGGCGCTTGAGCGGCTGCTTGAAGCCCGGCCCGAGGTCTTCAATCACAACACCGAGACGGTGCCGCGGCTCTACCGCGAGGTCCGCGGCCGCAAGAGTGTCTATCGCTGGACCTTGCAGCTGTTAGCCGATGCCAAGCGGATCATGCCGGAGGTCAAGACCAAGAGCGGCCTGATGCTGGGGCTGGGTGAGACCCGGGCAGAACTGCTTGATGTCTTTGCCGATCTGCTCGATCAGGGTGTCGACTTCCTGACGCTGGGACAGTACCTGCAGCCGAGTCTCGAGAGCCTGCCGGTCTTCCGGTACGTGCCGCCGGAGGAGTTTGACGAACTGGGCGATCTGGCCCGATCGATGGGCTTTGCCAAGGTCGCCTCCGGTCCGCTCGTGCGGTCGAGCTACCACGCCCGCGAAATGGCCGAGGCCTGAGGGCTGGTCAGGCTGCTGAGTTTGAGTCGAGTGGCTCGAGCGCGGTGATGTGCAACGTGGCAATCATCTTGACCCGTGACGGGATGCCATCCGGGTCGGGCATGGCAATATAGAGCTGCGGCTTGGTGATGAAGGCCATTTCCGGGTGCTTGATTTCATATCGCTCGCCGCTTGAGGTGACGACGCTGAATGGCGTGAACGGACTTGCTTTGAGCCAGCCGTGAATGACTTCATACGACATCTGACAATCTCCGTAAAGAACAAACGTTCATCTATCGAGTATGCCGTGTTGCGACGATACGGTCAACAACTGCAACAATCGGCAGCCTCAGCCCTCGTCGGCCTCGTCGAGGCCGTGCTCGACCAGTTTCTTGCGGAGGGTGTTGCGGTTGATGCCGAGCCGGGCCGCCGCCTTGAGCTGCACGCCGTCGCAGGCGGCGAGCATCTGGGCAATCAGTTCACGTTCCACCCGGCTGACCACCCGGTCGAACAGGTTGGCATCGCCCTCGGGGGCCGAGGCCAGGCCCTGCTCGACCAGATCGCGGGCGAGGCTGTCGAGGTCGCCGCCTCGGCCCGGTAGGGAAACCGTCGGCTGCTCACCCCGCACCGCCGGTGGCAGCAGGTCGAGGCTGATCGCGTCACCGTCGGACAGGATCACGCCCCGTTCGACCACGTTTTGCAGCTCGCGGACGTTGCCCGGCCAGTGGTAGTGGGTCAGGGCGTTGAGGGCGGCTGGCTGCACATCGGTGACATTGCGATTGTTTTCCTGACTGTACTCCGCCAGAAAATGCCGCACGAGGGTTGGGATGTCCTCCCGCCGGCTCCGTAAAGGTGGCAGATAGATCGGCACCACGTTGAGCCGATAATAGAGGTCTTCTCGAAATGTCTCACGGGCCACCTCGTCGAGCAGTTCGCGGTTGCTCGCCGCCACCACGCGGGTGTCAACCCGGATGGTTTCGGTGTCGCCGACCCGCTCGAACTCCCGTTCCTGCAGCACCCGCAGCAGCTTCACCTGCAGCTTCGGCGTCGTCGAGTTGATCTCGTCGAGAAAGATGGTGCCGGTGTGGGCCGACTCGAACCGGCCGGCCCGGTTGGCCACCGCGCCGGTGAACGAGCCACGGACATGCCCAAAGAGTTCGCTCTCCAGCAGACTCTCGGAGAGCGCGCCGCAGTTGACCCGGACGAACGGGCCGCTGCTGCGGGGGGAAAGCTCGTGGATCGCCCGGGCGATCAGTTCCTTGCCGGTGCCGGTCTCGCCGACGAGCAGCACCGACGCATTCGACGCGGCCACCCGGCGGGTCAGGGCATAGACCTCGGCCATTGCCGGGCTGGTGCCGATGATGCCGGGGATTGTCTCGGCCTCGTCGTCAGCGGGGTTCCGAAGCATCGGCGGCTGCCGTCGGGCGGGGGGACGGCGTGAGGAGGGCGGTGATGGTGCGGCCGACCGGATCGTCCGCGGTGCCGGCATTGTACATGCTGATAACCTCCCGCCGGTGGCTGGTCGCCAGTAGGATGCCGTGACGGGCAATGCTCTGCTCGAACCCGATCACCACCGCCTCTCTGACGGGGGCTGACAGGTCGGGCCCCAGAGCGAGGTCGAGCAGCGACCGCTGGGCGGCTGGAACCGGCATGGCTGCCAGCAGCCGCACCGCTGCCGGAAAGGTTTCGGCCTGCCGCAAGCCACTGCGGGCGGCAGCAAACGCCGGTTCAACATTCCAGCCCTGTTCGCCCAGCCCGCCGAGCAGGTCGAGGGCGATCGCCGCCCGCTCCAGTCGCTGCACGGCCCGTAGCCGCCGGCGACTATCGGCAGCTGCCTCCGGTCCCAGCAGCCGGGCCAGCGTGTGGGGAAATCGGGGCGGCAGCACCTTCGTCTCATCGGCGGGGTCGAGGCTGGGCAGCAAGAGGCTTTCCAGCCGATCAGTCAGCAGCACATGGTCGAAATCGAACAGGGTCTGTACCAGCCGGGTCCGACACCGCCGGCTGCGGTCATCATCGAGCGGGTCGAGCATGACCAGCACGGGCAGCTCGTCACCAAGGGCCGGCTGCCGCAGCAGCTGAATCAGCTCGCGGGCAGCCAGATCGAGCCGGGACGAGATCAGCACTAGGACCGTGTCGGGTGACTGACGAACCGCCAGCAGACAGTCCCGGCCCCGGGTGACCTGCTCGGTGTCGTAGCCGAACCGTGACAGCCCGGTGGCCAGCAGGGTGCCAACCTCTCGGCTGGGGTGGGCAATCACCGCCCGGTCGACCCCGGTCGAGCCGGCGAAGAAGGTCAGCCGGTCGAGCATCAGGCTGGCCCCGGGAAAGGACGACGGGCCGGCCAGTTCGGCCAGGGCTCGGGCCGCTTCGAACTGCACCAGGTCAGAGGGAGCAGTCAGGGCCCGCACGAGCGCCGGTCGAATGGTTGCAACGGTGAGAGGCGAGGTGGCGGCAGCCTCCCGCAGCGCCCGGGCGGTGAGGGCGGCGGCGAGGGGCAGCCCACGGCTGACAGCTTCATCAAGAACCGCCGCGACGGTTTCGGCGTCGAAGCCCTCGGGGCCTGTCAGCACTGCGGCGATGACTGCGGGCGGCAACGCGATTGAGGCAGTTATGGGATCGGCCACCGGCAGGGTCGAAGTGGGATCGTCACCGAACCGGAGCAACGCCTCAGCCTGAGCGAGCAACACCAGCCGCACCGCGGCGGGGTCGGTGCAGCCGAGGTCTCCAAGGGTTCCAGCCAGCTGTCGGGCCCGCAGACAGCG
>CALAZQ010000343.1 GCA_937926325.1 uncultured Planctomycetaceae bacterium
GCGAAACGAGGATTTCCGGCTTCGGCCGGGAATGGGTAAAGGCCCGACGGTGGACAGTGCAGTGTCCATGACGGCTCGGGAGACTCGTAGTAAAGGAGGTGATCCAGTGACGCAAGGTGACTGTACAGGTGAATGTTCGGGCGGGTTTTCCTGCTGAACAATCCGCCTGGTCGTCCGGGCCCCGCCGCGGCTGCTACGGCCACGGTCCCCTGACGACGGCATTCATTTTCACGACTGCCGCCCCGACACCGGGGCGGCAGTTTTTTTCTCCGGCCAGACCGCAGCATGACGCCCGACGCCTCGACCACCTCCGTCGCCAATCGCAACGTGCGGCTGTTCATGGCCTTCCGGATCCTCTTCAACATTCGGTTCTACTACCCCGTCTTCATGGTGATGTTCCTCCGGTATGGCATCACGCTGGAGCAGTTTGGCCTGCTCAATGCCGCCTGGGCGGTGGTCATCGTGCTGCTGGAGGTCCCCTCTGGCGCTTTGGCTGATCTTGTCGGCCGCAAAGCGTTGCTGGTAGCGGCGGCCGTGATGATGGCCCTCGAAATGCTGCTGCTCGCCGTCGTGCCGGCGGAATCCGCCTGGGTGCTGCCCGCCCTGCTGCTGAATCGGGTGCTCAGCGGAGCCGCCGAGGCTTTTGCCTCCGGGGCCGACGAGGCCCTGGCCTTCGATTCGCTCAAGGCTGCCGGACGCGAGGGAGACTGGCCCCGGGTGCTTGAGCGACTGATGCAGGTCGGCGGGCTGGCAACCATCGTGGCGATGATCAGCGGAAGCCTCGTTTATTCACCCGATCTCTTCAACATGGCGGGGGCCTGGCTCGGCCGGTCTCCAGAACTCACCTTCGCCGAGACCTTCCGCTTGCCGGTCTGGCTGACATTTTTTTCAGCCTGCGGGGCGATCGGGGTCACGCTGGCGATGCGGGAGCCCCGTGACGTGAAAACGCCCGAGCAGCCGGTGGGCCTGCTCGAACCCTTTCGACAGACCCTCCGCACCGGCGGCTGGATTCTGGCCAACCCGCTGGTGCTCGTGATGATCGCCGCCGGCGTGCTCTTTGACCAGCCGATCCGGCAGCTCCTGGTGGTCTCCAGTCAGCTCTATGCCCGGATCGAGATTCCAGAACTGCTCTTCGGTGTGATTAGTGCCACCACGGCGGTCATCGGACTGTTCGCCGCGGCCCCGATGCGGCGGCTCGCCACGCTCCAGTCGCCGCGGGCCAATTTTTGGCTGCTGGTGGCTGTGGTGCTGGCCGGTCTGGCCGGGACGGCCCTGCTGATTCCCTGGTGGGGCGTCGGCTTCTTCATGCTGCTGTCACTCTCGATGCGGCTGCTAATGTTTCTCCAGAGCCATTACCTGAACCAGCTGGTTGACTCGCAGCATCGTGCCACGGTGCTCAGCTTCCGGGGCCTGGCGGTCAATATCAGCTATGGACTGATGAGCCTGGCCTTTGCGGCGGCGGTGACCGCCGTGGAAAAAGCGGCCCCGGAGGCCGGCCAGGGGGTGGCCTTCGACCGGGTGGTGCAGCTGCTGCCGGGCTACTTTCTCGTCCTGGTAGCTGGCTTTCTCATCTGGGCCCGCCGCCGATTGGCGGGCGAGCAGCGGCTGGCTCGGGCCGACGGCTTTGCCGTCAGTCCTGCGTCGTCCAGCGACACTCATACACCGTCCCCTCCTTCGGCGTGATCACCGACCAGCCGATCAGGGTGCCGTAGGGGTGGTCGATGGCAAACCGGGGATCCATCGTGATCGGCGGCCCGGACTGATCGACCGGATAGCGGACCAGCCGGTAGGACGTGTAGGGATGGTCTTCCGGGAAGAGCAGCCAGGAGGTCAGCAGCTCGGTCCTTTTGTTCACATAGAAAGGAAAGTGGCCCGTCATGGCGACCGGCATCTTCGCCTTGGTCACGGCCTGCAGGGTCACCCGTTCACCGATCGGCACCGACGACAGATCGAACATCACCTGGTGGTGGGCATGGAGCCCACCGCCACCACCATCTGCCGCCGTAATCGGCGGTCCGACCCGGTTGAAGACACCCTGGGGCTGGTTGACCGGCTGGCGAATCTCGATGTCCTCCATCGGAAAAACACTGGTGATGATCACCTTGCGATCCCCTTGATAGTCTTCGTTGAAGCGAAGGACGATGCGATCCCAGAAGGTGACAAAGCCGCGTTCGTCGGGGTCGGTTGCCTGGGGGTCAAAGTCCCGCAGGTCAAAAATTCGGCTCTGGGAAAGCACATCGACGCCACTCAGGTCAGCCTCCAACGGCTCCTTGAGTTCCCCCACCGGCGCGACCAGCCAATCGCCTGCCGCCGTCCCCTCCACCAGGTCGAGAATCTGCCGGATGTCGGGGTCACCGAGAGCAATCGAATCGATCACGCTGGTGAGCATTTCAGCGTGTCGATGCAGCCGATAAACATAAACCGGCAGGTAGACAAATACCAGCAGGGCAATCGCCAGATAGATGTAGCTGGGCCAGTCCCGCCAATCGAGCAGGGTTGACCAGACCTTGCGATGACTCGACTGCCGCAGCTTTCGGGAAAGCCGGGTCGCCTCAGAGGGCTCGCGGGTCATGGGCGACTCGTTCGCGGACTTCTTCTTATGGCCAGCAAGCGGGAGGTCGGGGCAAGGCGCCCAGGGTGGCAGGAGAGCGGTCTGCTCGCCGTTGGTCAGCCCCAGCCGTTTGCAGACCCGCCGGCCGACTTCATACCCGTGGCGGACGAGCGCGTTGATCTCGTAGTCGGTGAACTTGTCGAGGTCGGTCCGGATCGACTGCACCTCCATCTGCACGACCGGATGCTGGGCCGAGGGGTCTTCCTCGAGCGGCACGATGTCGGTGATCGGGATAAACGAAAAGCCGGGCTGCTGGCCAAAGTTCTCGCGTTCCAGCTGCCAGACCCGATCCCAGAGAATGTCGGAAGCCCGGATCGACTGGCCGATAAAGCCGAGTGACCGCTCGTTGAGGATCTGAAACGGCTTGCCCGCATCGCTGACAAGGATGTGGTCAAACTCTCCCATCTCCTTCTTGAGCCAGGCAAACGCCCGGGTGCCGAGGTTGTCGTAGACCCCGCCGTCGGTGAACGACTCGGTGGGAAACTGACCCTCGCGGGCACCGAGATCGACCGCAGAAATATCGACCGGGGGGAAAAAGCCGGGAAAGGCCGACGACGCCCCGACCACCCGCGGCAGTGTCGCCATCTGGCCCGGAATCCGCTGGAAATCCATGCGGGCGTCGGCGTCCCGCTGCTGCAAGTAGAGCCCCTGCTTGTTGAAGACCGACATGACCCCGTCGCTGACGTTCGTGGCGAGAATGTGCAGCCGGGGCTGATCGGGCAGTTCGTACAGGCAGCTGTCCCCGTAGAGCTGCTCGCGGTAATACCGCTCCAGAATGGCATTCGGGGTGAGGTGCTTGGTCTCCTGCCGGGTCAGCTTGCCGAACAAACGGAGCGTGAAGAGCAGAGGCAGACGCCGCACAATGTGGTTTCGGACGTCGAACTGCACGAACCTGACCAGTTCATCCGCTGCCGCGGCAAAGGCCTCATCATTTCCCGTGTACCGATCCCAATTGACCGCGAGGTGGGCCGCCAGGATCGTGCCCCCCGAGACCGAGGCGATGTCGGTCACGTCCGTCAGTTGCCCGGTATCCCGGAGATAACGCACGACGCCAAGGTGGTAAAGCGTTGCGCGAAATCCTCCACCGGAGAGGGCGAGTCCGAGTTTGGGCATCCTGTCACGTTCCTTCCTGCAGGTGGCGATCCGGGCGAGACCACATCTGTCTCTGTTCGAGTTTAGCCCTCGACTTTTCCGGCTGCGGCGAGTTTGCGGGCCTGATGTCGTTCGCAGATATGGTCTTCTGTCGGGTTGTGCCGAACGGGCGGGTTGCGACGGGAACCGTCACCGCGGACAGGAAACCGGACGGCCTTGCCGGCCCGGCGACGGGTGCAATCGATACAAAATGTGTTCTGCGGACCAAAAAATCAGCGGGCCGCCGCATTGCCAGGAAAAAGAGGCAAGAATTGCGGGTAGTATCGATGCGGCCGCCTCGCTCCCCGCCCACCATGTCGCACCCTCAAAATTCCGACCTCGATTTTCCCCCGCCTCGCTGGACAACCGGCAGAATCGTCGCGTGCATTGCTGTCGTCCTTGCCGTCGGGCTCGTTGGCTGGCTCGTCTCCGATCGCCTGCTGATAGATCGCCGCCCGATTGTGGTGGGAATCTTGCATTCGCAGACAGGTCCCATGGCCGTCAGTGAGCGGTCGATGATCGATGCCGAGGTGCTTGCCCTGGAAGAACTCAACGCCGGTGGTGGGCTGCTGGGCCGGCCGGTTCGCTGGGTGATCGCTGATGGCGGGTCGGACTGGCCCACGTTCGCCCGGGAGGCCGAACGACTGATTGCCGACGAGCGGGCAAGCGTCATCTTCGGCTGCTGGACGAGCGCCAGCCGCAAAAGCGTGCTTCCGGTCGTCGAGGCAGCCGATCACCTCCTCGTCTACCCCATGGCCTATGAAGGGCTCGAGACCTCTCCCCAGGTGATTTATACCGGCGCCGCACCAAACCAGCAGATCACCCCGGCCGTCCAGTGGTGCCACGCGACGCTTGAGGCCCGCCGCTTCTTTCTGATTGGCTCTGACTACATCTGGCCCCATTGCGTCAACGCCATCATCGATGACCAGCTTGCCGGGCTCGGCGCTGAAAAAGTCGGCGAGGCCTACGTTCCCTTCGGCAGCACCGATGTTACCCGCTTCGTTGAACAGATTCGTGACACGAATCCCGACGTCGTGCTCTGCTCGGTCGTGGGTGACTCAGCCCTGGCCTTCTTCGATGCCCTCAATGACGCCGGCATCGACCCTGAGGAAATTCCGGTCGTCACGTTTTCCATCGCGGAGGATGAGCTGCGATCGATCGACCATGCCGACCTGGTCGGGCATTACGCAGCCTGGAACTATTTTCAATCGATCGACCGCGCAGAGAATCGGAGGTTTGTCGCCGCCTTCAAACAAAGGTACGGCCAGGACCGGGTCACCAGCGATGTTATCACGGCGGCCTACAACAGTGTGCTGCTTTGGGCCAATGCGGTCCGGGAGACCGGTACCACCGACGTGCATCAGGTCCGCAACGCCATGCGGCGGCAGAGCCTCGACGCTCCGGAGGGGATCATCGCGGTCGACCCCGAGACCCAGCACACCTGGCGGCCGGTCTATCTGGCGAAGATCCGTGCGGATGGCCAATTCGATATCGTCTGGAGCAGCAAGGTCGCGGTGCGGCCGGTGCCCTACCCGATCACCCGGTCGCGGGCCGCCTGGAACGCTTTCGTGGAAGAACTCCACCTGCGGTGGGGCGGTTGGGCGAACACCCAGTCAGGCAGTGGAGGGCCGGAATAATGGCAACGCCTTCCCTCCCTGACAGCCGCCCCAGCCGACGGTCGCTGGCCAGGCGGTTGCTCTTCTGGTTTTTGCTGATTGCGTTGGTTCCCTGCGGCCTCCTGACAGCGATCACAGCTCGCCTGGCGAATCAGGCCCTTGAGGAGACTGTCCGCGAGCGGCTGGTCCAGACAGCATCGGCCCGCGCCACCCAGCTCGAGGCCTATGCGGCCGAGCGTGTGCAGGACGGAACCACTCTTTCGAGAGCTCCAACGGTCGTCACTGCGGTGACCAGACTCGGCGGGGTTGTCGCCGCCTCGGCTGCCGAAACCCTCGCCGGTGATCTCAAGCGGGCAGCCGCCCCATTCAGTGAATTTCTCAGCTATGTGACAGTTTCGTTTGGGTACCGGTATCTGCTGCTCTTCGACGCTGAGGGACGGGTGCTTTGCTCGATTGGTGGCGACCTACCGGCCGGTGGGCTGGTCACAGAGGGCGGCTTGGCGGCGAGTGAACTGGCGGCCGGCTTCGATCGCTCGCGGACGCTGCTGCAGTCTGAGTTGGGCCAGTTCGAGCCGTTTGGTCGGGCTGGTCGGCCTGTCGCCTTTGTCACCTCGCCGGTCTTCCTCGACGGCATGGTTGTCGGGGTGCTGGCCCTCGGCCTCGGTCCCGAGCGGGTCTGGCAGGTGCTGACCGACACGACGGGCCTGGGGGCGACTGGTGAACTGCTGGCAGCCGAGCGGATTGCCGAGACGGTTCGCGTCACCGCGCCGCTACGCCACCAGCCAGACGCAGCCTTTCGCCTGACGATCCCGGTGTCCGACACCGAGGCCATCGGAGCCGGCCGGGCCTCGAGTGGAGATCGGGGCTATGGGCTTTTTCCGGACTACCGTGGCGAACAGGTCGCGGCCGCCTGGTGCTATCTTCCAAGCTACCGCTGGGGCCTCGTCGTCAAGCAGGACGCGAGTGAGGCCTTTGCCCTGGTGCGGTTTCAGCGGCTGGCGATCGGCGGTCTCCTGATCGCCACGCTGCTGGTGGTCGTGCTGGTCGCCCTGTTCGTTGCTCGCAGCATCAGCACGCCCATCAGGCGGGCTGTCGACCTTGCCCGTCAGGTTGCCGCCGGTGATCTCCGGGCCGCCGTCACGGTTCGCACCCGGGACGAGACCGCCCTGCTGCTGGAAGCGCTGCAGACCATGACCAGCGACCTGCGGTCGCTCATCGGCCGGGTTCAGTCGGCAACCGAGGCAGTGGCTGGCACCGTGTCGAGCCTGCAGGTTACTGGGGCCAACCAAGAGCAGGTGGTCACCCGGCTTGGTGAATCGACCACGCAGACAGTGACAGCCGTGGAAGAGATTACCGTCACCGGCAAGGAACTTACCCGGACCATGGATGCCGTCAATGAGATGGCGGGGCATACGGGCGCCATGGCGATTGAGGGGAGGGAAAACCTGGCCAGCATGGACCATACCATGCGGCAGCTTGCCGACAGCACCGCCTCATTTGGGTCGCGGCTGGCCGAAATCAATGAACGGGCCAAGACAATCAATCTCGCCGTGACCACCATTGCCAAGGTGGCCGACCAGACCAACCTGCTTTCGATCAATGCTGCCATCGAGGCTGAGAAGGCGGGCGAATATGGCCGGGGGTTCCTCGTGATCGCCCGGGAAATCCGTCGGCTTGCCGATCAGACAGCGGTGGCGTCGCTGGAGATCGAGCAGGTGGTCAAGGGCATGCAGCTGAGTGTGTCATCCGGCGTGATGGAAATGGACAAGTTCACCAAGAGTGTGGAAACCGGTGTCGAGGAAATCGCCGGCGTTTCGACCCAACTGGCCGAGATCATCAGCTCGGTCAAAGGCATCTCGGAGCGGTTTGGCCAGGTGGCCGAGGGCATGCAGGCCCAGAGCCAGGGCGCCGAGCAGATCCGTGACGCCATGACACAGGTGGCCGACGGTGCCGCCCGCAGTGAATCGGGGCTCGATGACTTCCGGGACGCGACAGCGAGCCTCGAGCAGGCAGCGTCGGGGCTCCAAGCCGAAATCGCCCGGTTCACGCTCTAGCGACTCTTTCACGCCGGCCTTCCGGTGGTGTATCGTGGGGCGACAATCCTTCCCACTCCTGGAGAACGCCACCATGCTT
This sequence comes from uncultured Planctomycetaceae bacterium, assembly GCA_937926325.1. GTDB lineage: Bacteria > Planctomycetota > Planctomycetia > Pirellulales > UBA1268 > UBA1268. Next base: position 7,492 of record CALAZQ010000343.1, read on the forward strand.
CACCGCTTTCTGCTCGCCGTTGCAGCCGTCTGCCTGCTGACCTCGACCGCCTTCGCCCACTGCCAGGTGCCCTGTGGCATCTACGGCGATCAGCTGCGGTTTGAGCAGCTGCTGGAGGATGGCAAGACCATCGCCAAGGCGCAGGGGCAGATCAACGAACTCGCCGCCGCCGGCCTGACCGGTCAGTCGGCCAATCAGCTTGGCCGCTGGATCATGACCAAGGACGACCATGCCGCCAAGATTCAGGCCACGATTGCCGACTATTTCCTGGCCCAGCGGATCAAGGCCGACTCGCCCCGTTATGTCGAGCAGCTCAAGGCCGCCCACGCCGTCACCGTGGCGGCCATGAAGTGCAAGCAGTCAACCGATGCGGCCACGGCCGAGGCACTGAAGGCCGCAGTGTTCAACCTCTATCGGGCCTACGAGGGCAAAGAGCCCGATTTTGAGTAACCCGTTTTGAGGCTCTGATCACGACAGGCAGCCCTGCGGCCCCCGGTTCCGGCACGGCCGGCCGGGGGCCGACGCCTTGGGGAGCACGCCATGGAGGCAGCCCGCAGTCTGATCGGTTCGACCATCACCGCCGGCGGCATGACGGTGCTGCTGGCGTTCACGAGTGTCGTCGGGGCGGCCCTCTTGCTGGTGCTGGCCTACAACCGGCTGGTGCGGCGGCGGAATCTGGTCCGTGAGGGCTTCAGCGGCATTGATGTGCAATTGAAACGGCGGCATGAACTGGTGCCCAACCTGGTCGCCTGTGTCGAGGGCTATGCGGGCTTTGAACGGTCGCTGCTCGAGAACCTCACCCGGCTGCGAACGGCCGCCGATGCCGCGGGAAACATGGCGGAGGTGAATGCCCAGGAAAACCGGCTGACCGGCGGCCTCAAATCACTCTTTGCCCTGGCCGAGGCCTATCCTGACCTCAAGGCCAATACCAATTTCGCCCAACTCTCCTCCCAGTTGGTTGAGATCGAAGACACGCTGCAGTATGCCCGGCGGTACTACAACGGCGCCGTCCGCGACCTGAATGTCGCCGTCGAGTCGTTTCCGTCGAATCTCGTGGCGGGCTGGTTTGGCTTCCGATCCGAGACCTATTTTGAAGTTGCGTCGGTGGCAGAGCGGGCGGTGCCCCGGGTTTCGCTTGCGGGTGCACCAGAAGAATCAAAGGAGGGGGACGCATGAGCCGAGCGTCTCGCTGGCACTTTTTGCTTCTGCTGGCGTGTGGCCTGGCGGCCTGCCTGGCCAGCCCGCTTGTGGCAGCCGAAAGAATCACTGCGTTTCGCAGTGATCTGGTGGTGGCGGATGACGGCCTGCTCACCATTACCGAGACCATCACCGTCAACGCCGAGGGTGACGAGATCAAGCGGGGCATCTACCGCGACATCCCCACCCGCTACGGGAACGGCTTTCT
>CALAZQ010000344.1 GCA_937926325.1 uncultured Planctomycetaceae bacterium
CCGCTTCCGCCCGGGCCAGCCACAGCGAAACCACCGGTCAAGCCGCCGGCTGAAAAAAAGCCACAGCCGGCCGCCACACCAACCCAGGTCTATGCCCAGGCCCTGCTGAAGCATGCGGAAAAGAAGGGCATCGACCTCGGCCGCTTCGGCCGCCGGCTGGGCCGTGGCTGAGCCGAAGCTGTTGTCAGGCCTGGGAATCACTACGACGACCGGCCCGGCACGCACCGATCAGCAATCAGCCCGGGCTCACTCGCGACTCACCGATCGGAAACCGGTTGAGAAAGTGCCATTGACCGGACTATCCTGCGAAGCGGCGGCCGCGAGCCTTGTGGTTTTGTGGGGAGATTCGGGGTCAATAGACCTCGTCATGCGTGCCCATCGTGAAGAGAGTGATGGTTTCCGCAGTGAACCCGTCTATTTCAACAGGATCACCGATGCCAAACACGATCCGCCAATCGTAGCGGACGCTACATGCCCAGTATCCCCGCAGTTCACCATGAAGTTTATGAGTTCGCAGCGATGGGGAAAACATGTTCGCTGACAGTGTTTCGAGCGTGTCTTTGATTGCCGCGACGAGTTCTGGATGCTGCTTGGCGGCCCGTTTAGCAGCGCGTTGAAAGGTGCTCGTCACAAGAAGATGACGGACCGAGGTCTCCCGCATCAGCCATCCTGTTCCGTCAAGAAATCGGCGGGACTGTATCGGGTAACGCGTCCCGCGTTCGCGTCCTGCTGGGCTTCCTTCACCTCGGCCACCACACGCTGCCGGCCAAGGTGGGCCAACCGCCTCTGCATCAGGTGGACGAGATCGGCCTGCTCTTCTGGAGTGAGACCATCAACAGCCTCCAATATCTCGTCAAATGCGAATTTCCGAATCATTTGAAGTCCTCCAACTCGATCGCACGAAAAGTGTACGCGTGTCTACAGGCGTGTCAAGCGCGGGAACCGCTTTCCGGGCCGGAGGCAGGCCCGGGAGGCGAGAGCAACCCGCTCACGAGTTACCCATCAGTCGAGAGATGCCTGGGGAAGTGCCATTGACCGGACTCTCCTTCACGAACAGCTAGGCGGTGAGGCATCGGCCCGGCGACCTCTTGTCGCACGGTCATACGAGGGCAATGGCAAAGTCGTCGATGCTGGCTCCAGCAGTGGCCCGCATACCGAACAGGCCCGCGGCCGACAGCGTGGCGTCGACCGCGGCGGTGATCGGGCTGCCGTCGACCGACAAGGCGAGCGCGTTCCCGGTGACCTCAAACTGAAGCTGATGATCTGCGGTGACGGCCGCCGCCACCTCGCTGCTGGCAAGCACGGTGACCTGGCCGTCGACGATCCGCCAGATCTCGGCCTGCAAGCTCCCGCTGCGATTGACCAGCCCGCCCCAGTAGGCGGTGTTGCGTTGCGGCACGCCGCGGGCGAGGGAACCCGCGTGGGTGCCGGCGGTCGGCACCTGCACCGTCATCGAGATGCTCGCATCTCCTGCCAGTGCTGCCCGGAGGGTGGTGGCGTTGATCGGGTTGGCTCCCACGAGCCGGTTCCCTTGGACGGTGAAGTTCCCCGACCGGGCATCCCAGAACCGGTCAAGCTGGGCACCATCGGCAGCCGAGAAGCGATCCTGGAACGGAAAGGTTGCCATTGGCAGCACGACATTGGTGGCGGTGAAGTCATCAATGGCGGTCCCGGAGGTGCTGCGAATCCCCACAGCCCCAGCAGCAGGGATCGTTCGGTCCCTGACAAATCCGACGAGTTCGCCATCCACAAAGAGCTTCAACGAATCGCCCACGACATCAAACCGGACCAGCCCGCTGCCCGCGACCACGGGCTGCTGGGAGAGGGTCTCCCAGAACCCATCGGTGCTGCGGCGGATGAGGGCGACATAGCCACCGTTTTTTCGCCGCAGCCCGCCCCAGTACATCGTGTCCTGCTGCGGCGTGGCGATTCCGTTACTGGCCCGGGCAGAAAATCCCGCGAAGGCCCCCACCGCATTCTCGACAGAGAGTTTTCCGCTCAGCGAAACGTCGGCCGACGCCGCCTCTGCGAAGGTGACGAAGGCCTTGTTGGTGGCCGCAACGGCAGCGGCATCGGTCAGGCGGAATTGGCCGTACCGCTCGGTCCATTCAGCCCCCAGGCTGGCGTTGTCTGGCCGATCGAAATCATCGCGGATGAAGCGGTAGGGCCGC
>CALAZQ010000345.1 GCA_937926325.1 uncultured Planctomycetaceae bacterium
TACCCGACCGTCTCGAGGCCGAGATCGAGTGTCGCTCCCCAGCGACCGGTGAGCACCCGCTTGAGCCGGTCGTAGGCAGGGTCGGTGAGGGCTGGATCGGCCGTGAAGATCGCCAGTGCATCATGGCGGGCCTCGGCCACCACCGACCCGTCCCGCAGCAGATCGGCCAGATAGAGCGGCGGGGCCCCGCTCTGCCGGCTGCCGAGGATGTCACCCGGCCCACGGAGCAGCAGGTCCTGCTCGGCCAGGGCAAAGCCGTCGGTGGTCGAAACGAAAGCATCGATCCGGGGCACCGGCTCGTCGGACGAACCGGTGACCGCCCCGCAGATGCCCTGCACCCGGCCGCGGGCCACCCGGCCGCGCAGCTGGTGCAGCTGGGCAAGGCCGAAGGACTCGGCGTCGAGAATGGTCATCAGGGTGGCGTTTGGCACGTCGATGCCGACCTCGATCACGCTCGTCGCCACCAGCACGTCAAACCGGTGGTCCCGAAAGTCGGCCATGATCCCGGCCTTCTGTTCAGGCTTCATCCGGCCGTGCAGCAGCCCCATCCGAAAGGCCTCCAGCGGACCGTTTGCCAGTTCTTCAAACGCTGATGAGATGCTGGCCACGTCGCGGCCCGACTCATCCACCGTCGGCACGACGACATAGCCCTGCCGGCCCTCCCCGAGCTTGCGGCGAAAAAAGTCCCACCACTGCTCGGTCTGCTCCGGGCCGACCCGGTAGGTGGCCACCGGCTGCCGCCCCGGTGGCAGCTCGTCAATCACCGAAATGTCGAGGTCACCATAGACCGCATGGGCGACCGTGCGGGGAATCGGTGTGGCGGTCATCACGAGCATGTGTGGGTCAGCCGCCCCCTGCCGCAGCATGGCCCGCTGCAACACGCCGAAGCGATGCTGCTCGTCGATGACCACGAGCCCCAGATTCGCAAAGGCCGCCTCGCTGCAGATGAGGGCCTGGGTGCCAACCACCAACTGGATCTCACCGGCGGCGATGCGGGCCAGCAGTTTCCGGCGAACGGCGGCTGGCTGACCGCCGACAAGCAGCCCCACCTCGAGGTCTGAGCCGCGGGCTGCCAGCAGCGTGGTGAGTGTCTGATAGTGTTGCCGGGCAAGCAGCTCAGTAGGAGCCATGATGGCGGCCTGGAACCGGGGCATCGTGGCTGCCGAGGACTCAGCCCTGTCCGCCACCTCGGTCGCTGCCGCCACTGCCGCCGGCTCGGGCACCGGCGTCGCCGCCGCGGCCAGCATCGCATAGATGGCCACGGCGGTCTTGCCGCTGCCGACATCCCCCTGCAGCAGCCGATTCATCGGCGTGGCCTGCCCGAGGTCGGCCGCGATCTCGCTGCAGACCCGGGCCTGGGCCGCGGTAAAGGCATGCGGAAAGACCCCTTTGATCCGGCTGTCGAGCCGGCTGTCGATGGGAATCGTCGGGGCGTCTTGTTGGTGATCCTGCCGCCCGCGGTGCAGCCGCAGGGCCAGCTGCAGCATCAGCAGTTCCTGATAGACAAATCGCCGCCGGGCGGCGTCGAGGGCCTCGCGGCTGGCCGGCCGATGCAGCTCGCGGATCGCCGCGGCGATCGGCAGCAGTTTTTTTTCGGTCAGCAGCCGTTCCGGTAACGATTCTTCCAGCCGGTCGGCGGCCAGATCGAGGGCTGCCTGGACCGCCATGCGGACATGCGACTGCTGCACGCCGTCCGTGAGCGGATAGACCGCCAGCCACTCCACGGGGCTTGCATCTTCATCCGCATCAAGCCAGCGGACCTCGGGATGGGAAAACTCCCAGACCATACCGCTTCGCCGCGGCTGGCCAGCCACCACCAGCCGCCGCCCGACGGTGAATCGCGGGGCGAGGAAGGGCATGTTGAACCAGACGCAGCGAACCGTCCCGTCGGCGGTGCTCACCACCACCGACAGCATGGCCCGGCCGCGGGCCGTCGTCCGCAGGGCGGCGTCGCTGATTGTTCCGGCGAGAGACGCATGCTCACCAGCGACCAGTTCAGTCACCCGGTGGCTGCCGCTGAAGTCACGATAGTCGCGGGGGAAGTGCATCAGGGCGTCGCGAACGGTGACGAGCCCCAGCTTGGCAAGCTTGGTTGCCCGGGCCGTGCCGACCCCGGGCAGCCGCTCCAGCCGGGTGGTGAGCTGCGCTCCGGGCCCCGAACCATCTGCATCGATCTCGTCGGCCATCGCACCCATCACGGCGTGTCGCGATTCGTCACCTGGCCTTTGCCTTGGCCAACAGCGGCTGATAGGCGGCCACCGCCAGTTCATCACAGCGTTCGTTCTCTGGATGCCCCGAATGGCCGGCAACGTGGCTGAACCGCACCTCGTGGATTCCAGCCAGTCGGTCGAGTTCCCGCCAGAGGTCTTCGTTCTTGACGGGAACCAGCTTGCCCCGCTCTTTCCGCTTCCAGCCCTGCTTCTTCCACTTGGGCATCCAGTCAGACAGGCCCGTCCCGACATAGACACTGTCGGTGACCAGTTCGACCCGGGTCGGCCGCTTGAGCTGCTTGAGCCCCTCCACCGCCGCCGTCAGCTCCATCCGGTTATTGGTGGTGTCAGGATCACAGCCGGAGGCCTCCGTCTCGCGGCCCGTCTCCGGGTGCCGGAGGATGTATGCCCAGCCCCCCGGACCGGGATTGCCACTGCAGGCACCGTCGGTAAAGAGGATGACTTCGGCAGGTTTTTGTTCAGCAGTTGGCATTCTTTTGATCGAAATCGGTGAGGGATTCTCGGCTGTTTTCTCAGGCTGACTCCGCCAAGGGTACCGCCTGGAGGCCAGCCGTCGCTGACAGCCGCGTCGGCAGGCGGACCGTGAACCGGCTGCCGCGGCCCAGATGGCTTTCAAGCGAGACATCCCCCCCCAGCAGCCGACAGAGCTCACGAACGATCGACAGTCCGAGCCCGGTTCCGGAGATCTCTCGCGTCATCGCGTCATCACCCACCTGGAACACCCGGCTCTGCCTGAACTTTTCAAAAATCGCCTGCTGCTCTTCGGCCGCAATGCCGACTCCGGTATCAGCCACCTCGAGCAGCATCGTCGCCCCCGCGTCAGCCGGATGGGCCGTCACCGTAATCCGACCACCCTCCGGCGTGAACTTCACGGCGTTGGAGAGCAGATTGGAGAGGATCTGCTGCACTTTCGACTGGTCTTGTTCAACCGTCTCGAGCCCCGGGGCCACCTCGGCAATCAGATCGATCCGCTTCCGCTCGGCCAGCGGCCGCAGCATGTCGCACTGGGCCGAGACGGCCGCCGCCACATTGAAGCGACCGATCCGCAGTTCCATCTTGCCCGCCTCCATCTTGGCGAGGTCGAGAATGTCGTTGATCATCTCCAGCAGCATCCGCCCGGAGGAACGGATGTTCTGCACATATCGGTTCTGCTTATCGTCAAGCGACTCGATCGAACTGAGCACGTCGGAAAAGCCGATGATGCTGTTGAGAGGAGTCCGCAGCTCATGGCTCATCGTGGCCAGAAAGTCGCTCTTGAGCCGGTTCATCTCGTAAAGATGCATGTTGGCCCGGGCCAGCTCATCGACCTTGTCGTCGAGGCTTTCATTGGCCTGCCGCAGTTCCTCCTGTGACTCGACCAGCCCCCGGAGCATCCGGTTGAAGGCAACCCCAAGTTCCTCGAACTCATCGGCGGTATGGATATCGGCCCGGGCATTCACGTTGCCCCGCCGCACTTCGTCACTCACCTCCCGCAGGTGCTCAAGTGGCTTGACAATGACATACCGCACAATCAGGTAGGCCGCGAGCATGGCCAGAAAGACGGTGATGATCGCCGTTGTCAACAGCAAGGCCCAGTTCCAGCGGAGGGCCTGCTGGGTGGTGGCGTCGGGCATGACCACCTTGACCACCGCCATCAGATCGCCCTCGGCATACTTGGGCCGGTCGCCCGGGAGGTCAACCGCCTTATTGCCGACCGGCCCGCGGTATTCGTGACAGATCAGGCACGACTGCTGCACCCGGACCGGCTGGTAGTAGTGATACTCACGGTTGCCGTTTTCGCCGGTGCGGTACTCCCGGTACTCGTTCAGTTCGGGCAGTCCCGGCCCGGTCACGGCGGCGACATCGGAGGCCGCCGGGGCCGGCTGGTCGGCGAAGACATCGAGCATGGCCACGTCGAGGCGGGTGTAGCTGCTGAGTTCTTCGGGCGAGGCATCGGGCGAGAGGATCCGCCAGCTGTAGTGCTGGTTCTGAAGCATCTTGCCGAGCGTCTCGATCGGGTTGGTGTACTTCTTGTCGGCCTCGAGCTTCTTCCAGTGATAGTTGATCATCACCGCATCGACGAGATGCCGGCCGGTGCTGCGGGTGGTGGTGAACACCAGCTCTTTGGTGCGGGAGCCGTACCACCAAAAACTGCCGGTGATCAGCACGAGCAGGCAGAGCCCGAACAGAAAGCGGCATTTCCGCTCGAGGCTGGTTTCACCGAGAAGCTCTTTGAACGATTTGTAAGCCATGCTGAATACCTTCGCCCCCATCCTACCCGGAAGCTGCGAGCGGGAGCGACCGGATCAGCAGCACGGCTGGCTTCGTTGGAAGCCGGGAGCGGGAGCGACCGGACAAGCATGCAAGATGACCGAGTGTCACAGGGAATCCGCCGGCTCGGGGGCGGCGAAAGTCTCGTCGCACGGGCGAGGATACGCCCAAAGCTCCTCGAGCGTTCGCCGACCCCCGAGCCTCACCAAACGGCACCCGCCCTCACTGCCACCCAGCGACAGGATGTCGCGAATGAGCACCAGCGGAAGGATGAAAACCTCGGCTTTTCGTCCTTCCGCCCCAAGGAAAGTCGGGCACGACGCCCGAGCTTTCCGTGAAGCCAGCCGCCGGCTCGGGGGCGGCGAAAGTCTCGTCGCACGGGCGAGGATACGCCCAAAG
>CALAZQ010000346.1 GCA_937926325.1 uncultured Planctomycetaceae bacterium
GGCCGCCGCACGTCGGCCCGCAGGCCGGGCAGGCTGAGGCAGCCCTCTTCCTGAATCGCCGTGCCCCGGGGCCGGCTCAGGGTCGGGTTCAGAAAGACCAGTTCCTCACCCGCATTCGGGTTGCCGGTGACGTTGACCACGAACATCCGATAGGGCAGCGCCACCTGATTGGCCGCCAGGCCGACGCCCTGGGCGTCATACATGATGTCGAACATCTGTTCGATCGCATCCCGCACGCCTTCGTCGATCTTGACCAGCGGCTGGGCCTTGCGGAACAGGGCCGGATGCGGGTACTCGACCAGTTCGAGGGTGCCGATGTCGGCGGTGGCGGGGGGCGGCTCGGAGCCGGGCGGAGAAGCTGACACGGGAAAACCTGCGGGCGGAAAGCGATCGGGACGGCGGGTCTGTTTGTCTTCTATGATACCGGGCTCGTCCCTCACCGACAGGAAAGACCTGTGCCCGCGACCACGCCCAACCAGCCGCCCGCACACGCCTGGTGGCAGCCGGCCGTGATCGCGGCGAGCTGCTGCTGGGTCGGTCGTCTGCGGCCGGCTTCGGGCACCTGGGGCTCGGCTGTCGGGCTTGCCGCTGCCGTCGCGGTGTCAGCCAGCGGCCTTGGCCGGCCGCTGGAGGCGGTGCTCTGGCTGCTGGTCAACCTCGCCGGCGTGCCGCTCTGCACCCGGGCGGCCCGACAGTTGGGCGGGCTGAAGGATCCCTCTGCCGTTGTGCTCGATGAGGCGGCCGCCATGCCGCTGGTGCTGCTGGTGCTGCCCCCGGAGGCCCGCAACTGGCTGACACTGCTGATCGCCTTCGGTCTGTTCCGCCTGTTCGACATCACCAAGCTGCCCCCTTGCCGTCAGTTGGAACGGCTGCCCGAGGGCCTTGGCATCATGGCCGACGACTGGGCCGCCGCCGGCTACGCCGCTGCCGTGCTGGCACTGGTGTTGCCGCTGCTGCCGTGAGTCAGCCCAGCAGCCGGTCGATCTCGCCGGCTTGAAGGGCATAGGTGAATGCCTCGACGTCGGGGTAGACCGCGTGGCTGGTGATCTGCACGACCCAGTTGTGCGACAGCGGCGTGATCGTGACCACCACGCGGGCCTGCTGGTGGGCCTCCCACATTTCGATGGCGGTTCCCATCGAGGCCTCGGGCACATAGGCGATCAGCAGGTCGAACTGCCGGCACATCTCGATGTGGCCCAGAAACACCTCCCGGGCGCGGCGGCGGTCATAGCCGACCGACGTGGCATGGTTGGCGAAGGGGTCATAGACTTCCGCATCGGGCCAGTGCTGCTGCACGATGGCCTGAAGCGACGTCCGGTACGACTGGTCATGGACCAAGGCCGCGACGTGCGATCCCTGCATGATCCCGGCGAGAAACACCCTCATGGCCCGCTCCCAGACAGTGAAAAAACCCGCCACCAAGACGGCGAAGAAAAAAGCGACACGAACGACCCCCGCACTCTCGTCGAAAAAGGCCCCGGCCGGCAAGCCTGCCGGGCCGGCGCCCGACCTCAAGCTCGCCCGCCAGACGGTGCTCGACCTGCTGGCCATTCCGGGCATCTCAGGTCAGGAACGCGAGGTGGCCGAGGCGATCCGCAGCAAACTGCTGGCTGCCGGCTGCCCCGCCACGGCCATCATGTTCGACAAGGCCAACAGCAAGACACCGTTGAAGGGCGACTGCGGCAACCTGATCGTCAAGCTGCCCGGCACCGTGCCGGGGCCTCGCCGGCTGCTGATGGCCCACATGGATACCGTGCCGGTCTGCGAGGGCACCAAGCCGGTGGTCAAGGGCAGCACGGTCAAAAGCGGCAACCCGGCGACCGGCCTCGGGGCCGACGACCGGTCTGGCTGTGCCGTGGTGCTGACCACGGCGGTCGAGATTCTGCGGCAGCAGCTCGACCATCCACCGCTGACCTTCCTGTTTGCCATTCAGGAAGAGGTCGGCCTCTGGGGGGCCCGCTTCGTCAAGGCGGCCGACCTCGGCCGGCCGCAGCTGGCCTTCAACTTTGATGGCGGGGCGGTTGACAAGCTGACGATCGGCGCGACCGGCGGCGAGCGGCTCGACATCGTTGTTGAAGGCATTCCCAGTCATGCCGGGGTGGCCCCCGAGCAGGGCGTGTCGGCGATCGCCATCGCGGCCCTGGCAATCGCCTCGCTGACCGAGGACGGCTGGCACGGCCTGGTCGAGAAGGGGGGCAAACGAGGCACGAGTAACGTCGGGGTGATCAACGCCGGGGCGGCGACCAACGTGGTGGCCGAGCGGGCCGACATCCGGGCCGAGGCCCGCGGGCACGACCCGGCCTTCCGCGGTCGGATCGTCAAGGCGATTGAAAAGGCCTTTGCCACGGCCGCCAAACGGGTGAAGTCGGCGGCCGGCCGGACCGGCAAGGTGTCAGTCACCGGCCGGCTCGACTACGAGGCCTTCCGGCTGCGGGAGAACGAGCCATCAGTGGTCGCGGCCCGGGCCGCGCTCGAGGCGTTCGGCTACAGCCCGCGGTTCGACATCTCCAACGGCGGCCTCGACGCCAACTGGATGGCAGCCAACGGCATCCCGACGGTCACCCTCGGCTGCGGGCAGAACGACATCCACACCACCAAGGAATGGCTCGACCTGCCCACCTACGAAGCCGCCTGCCGGGTGGCGTTGCAACTGGCCGTCGGGGCAGGCTGAGCACACGTGGCCGGCGATTCCTCTGCCGGCATCGCAAGGAAAGCGTGCGGCCACAACCGCGGCGGCTTCCCGCCGTTGAATGGTCAGCGGGCAGCTATGGAAAGCACGAGGCGGC
>CALAZQ010000347.1 GCA_937926325.1 uncultured Planctomycetaceae bacterium
GTGGGCGAGATCTTCGGCCAGGTTGACGCGATGCTCGAGCCGCTGCGGCCGGTACTCGATCTGCTGACGAGTGAAATTCCGGTGCTCTCGGATGTTTCCAAGATGGCCGGCGGCGGGGCGGTGACCGTCCTTGATGCCATGCGGATGTTTGGCGACGACTTCGATAGCGCGGTCACCTTCATCGAGACGGTCGATCAGGTCTCAGACACGATTTCCACGCTGGCGGGCATCAGCGGCAGCAGCCGGGTGTCACTTGGCGGCATGACTGTGGACGATGCCAACAAGGCCTCATTCCTTGGGGCGACCTCGGCATCGGCTGGTGAGTCAGCCATTAACATGACCGACCCCGTATCTAATGCGGACTTAAATATAACAGGTAACGCTAGTGTCGCGTCGGCTGATCCAGGGTCGTCGAACGTTGCGTCGGCTTACAGTGGCGTCAAATCAGGTGATCTCACTTTCCCGGTCTTTGATGACCCCGCCCGCATCCTCGTCGACCTACTCTTCGGCGGGAATCCAACGCTTGTCTACTGGGACATGCCTGATCTGGTGGCCGGCTTCACCCTGAGCCAGAGTTTCCCGATCTTTCCGCCGCTGTTTGCCAAGTTCTTTGGCGGATTCGAGTTTGCCACCGACTTTGCCCTTGGCTACGACACACGTGGCATCCGGCAGGCGATGGAGGGTGGTCTGGATCCCGGCCAGATGGCCAGCAAGATGCTCAACGGCGTCTTCCTCGACGACGTCAATCCTGATGGCCTCGACAAGCCCGAACTCACCTTTACGGCCACAGTTGGTGCCGGGGCCGAGCTGAACGTGGTGGTCGCCAAGGCCGGGGTCGATGCCGGGGTCCGCGGCACCCTCGGGGCGAACCTTAAGGACAACAACAACGACGGCAAGGTGCACCTTGATGAGTTCGTGGCCAACCTCCGCAGCGGGCCGGAGTGCATCTTCGATCTTGAGGGCACGATCGACGCCTTCTTCGAGGCCTTCATCAAAGTCGGGCTGTCGACGCCGTTCGGCTTCGTGACCCTCTGGAGCGACCGCTTTGAACTGGTGAACATCAACCTGTTTGAGTGGAACCACATCAGCTGCCCACCGGTCGAGCCGAGCTTGGCGAGCCTTGACGGCAGTACCCTGAAGCTACATGTGGGCAATGATGCGTCGAAGGTTCTGCCAGGCGAGACCGAAGATGGCGATGAGGAATTCTTGGTCGACTTTGATTCCGCAGCCAATGAGTATGTCGTGATTGCCTACGACTTTGAGGAGCGGTTTGACGCGGGCTTAGTCGACGACATCTGGTTCGACGCCGGGATTGGAAACGACGTGATCACCTTTACTGAGTCAGTCGCTATACCCGTCGAGGGCTATGGCGGGCCGGGCAACGACCAGCTGACGGGTGGCTCCGGTGTGAACAGGTTCTGGGG
>CALAZQ010000348.1 GCA_937926325.1 uncultured Planctomycetaceae bacterium
TATCCCCATGAAAATGGTGAGTGGCGAATGCGACACGAAGACTGCTGCGATGACCTACCAAAAAACCCGGTTGTTGCCCCCGTGAGGACGGGACGTTCGGAGTGTCTCAGAGAACAATCCGCTCAGCCTCACCAACCGCCCGCACAGCAACAGCGGCAACCTGGACGTCAGTTGTCTGGTCGGGCTGTCGGCCCGGCGACGTGTCCAGAATTCTGACGCGCACTGTTGGGCACATTCCCAGCCGCAACCGGCAGCGGCTGCGGCAGCCGCACCTGCGGGTGCGTCCGCAAAACAGCGAGGACTTCGGGCGTCGGATCGACCAAGCCCGTCAGGTGCAGCCGGCCCTGATGTCGCTTCAGGGCTTTGGCCGCCGCCAACGACATGGCAGGCAGAGCTCGCATTGCAAGCTCACCGTCATAGCCGGCGAGGGCGTCGGCTGTTTCCGCCGACAGCCGCGTCAATCCATTGAGAATCAGCGAGCCACCCGCCCGGCGGGCGAGGCCCGCAGCGGCTGCCGGCGAAAGCTCCGACAATTCGTTGAGGACGAGCACGCCCTGATGACCGGCGAGGGCAATCGCCGCTGGTGCCGAGAGTTCCGGAAGCGCGGCAAACCAGAGCACCGACCGGGCCCCATCGGCCCGGCGGAACACCTGGCCGGGCCGGGTACGATCCTCGAAGACCCCCTCATTGGTCGCCAGGATAGCGGCAATTTCAGGCGTCAGCTCGGTGAGCCCAATTTTCAGTTCGCCCCACTGGCTGGCCAGCTTCTGAGCCAGGGCAGGGGAGTCCAGCCGCTCGAGTGCCGGGAGCCGCAGATTGCCGGCATGAGTCGCGAGAACCTCGGCCGTCGCTGGCGCAAGCTGCCGCAGAGCCCGAAACTCGAGATTGAACGATCCAAACGCCTTGAGCGGCTGATGGGCAGCCAAGGCCCGGGCAGACTCGGGTGAAAGATCTTCGAGGGCGGCAAAGCAGATGCCCCCCTCGTGCGTCGCCAGGACGGCGGCAGCCTTCGGGTCGAGTTCGGTGAGGGAGTCGAGGGTCAGGCGGGGATACCAGCGGCGGCCGGCAAGTTCCTCCGCCTGCTCGACTGTGAGCGTCGTCAGCGTCTGTGGATCGGCTGGTGGTGCGGCCGCCGCCACAGCCGCAACCAGCGTCAGCAGCAAGGTGAGAATTACTTCCATGCCAGCAGTTCGCTTTCGCAGCAGAACACAATCAGATCCCGCAGCCGATAGCCCTGGGGAGCGGCCCGGGTGAGGATCTCCCGGACTGCCGGGGCATCGGTAATCTCAAGTTCACGGCCCAGCGCCATCACCAGCAGCTTTTCCACCAGGCAACGGGCAAACTGTTCCGGCTGCTCGACCAGCAGCTGTTTGAACGCGGCGACATCGGCAAACGGTTCACCAAAGAGTTCTCCACTGGGATCGACCGGCAGTGGCTGGTCGCCATCACGATAGCTGTCCCGCCAGCGGCCGATGGCATCGAATGACTCGAGGGCAAAGCCGGGGGGGTCGATGAGGGCATGGCAGGTGGCACAGGTGGCAGCTGAGCGGTGCTTTTCCAGCCGGTCGCGAATGGTGGTCGCGCCGCGAATGTCGGGCTCGATTACCGGCACGCTTGGTGGTGGCGGCGGGGCGGGCGTACCGAGAATGTTTTCCAGCACCCAGGCACCGCGGATCACAGGTGAAGTATCGACCCCATTCGCCGTCAGGGTCAGGATGCTTGCCTGGCCGAGCAGACCGCCGCGGCGGCGATCGGGCAGCGTCACCTCGGCAAAGCCGGTCCGCTCCAGCGAGCGGGACGGGGCGAGGCCGACGGCATCGGGCGTCAGATCACTCGCCGCCAGGCCGGCAACCGGCCTCCCGATGGCTGCCTCGAACTGTTTTGTGGGGATCCCATAGAGTCGTGCCAGACCAGCGTTGACAAAGGTCGTGTCGGCATCCAGCAGCCTGGTGATCGGTCCGTTTGTGGCCAGCAGCCGCTGAAACACCAGCCGGGTCTCTCGCCGCATCGCCGGCTCGAGCGCATCGTCGTAATAGGCCCGGAACCTGCCACGGTCGGGGGCCATCGAGCCGAGCTTCCAGAGCGCCAGCCAGCCGTCCAGAAATGCGGAAATGAACCGGCCGCAGGTATCGGCCGCCAGCAGTCGCTCAGCCTCTGCCCGTCGCACCGCCGGATCGGTCAGCCTGCCCTCATCGGCGAGCCGACGCAGTCGGTCATCAGGAGCGGTCACTGCCAGAAAATACGACAGCCGGGCGGCAATCTCATGCTGATCGAGTTCAGGCCCAGCCTCTTCCCGATAGAGAAACGCCGGGCTGCAGAGCACCGCCTCAAGCCCCCGCTTGATCGCTTCCTCGGCCGGCTCGCCGGCAGCCTCGGCGGCCCGGACAACGCCGACGAGCGGCTCGATCTCTTTCCGGTCCACCGGCCGCCGCCAGGCCCGGCTGGCAAAGCCATGGATTACCTCGTCGGCCCGGTCACTCGTGTAAGGCTCCGCCCCAAAGATCGCCCGGTGACTCGCCGGTGGCCACGCTGGTTGCTGCGGCCCTTCAATGACCACCTGCATGATCCGGATCCGTGGTGTTTCGACCCACATCGGGATCGTCATGCTTCCACCCCGTTCGACATTCTCCTCGTAGTGCGCCAACGCGTCCTTGTCGAGCAGGGCGAAGCGATTCTCTCGGAAATAGTGGTTGAGCCGGTAGTTGCCCGGGTTCACCCCGTTGGGAAAGACGAACCGCGGAAATTCGCCAGCATCGAGCCAGGCCTCACACTCGAGCCAGACCGGCTCGTCGTCGGGCAGATCCCAGTGGCCCAGTTCTCGTTCTGCCTGCTGCTGATGCGTGGCGATGAACCGGGCCGTGCCCTCGTTCTCCCGCTTCGACAGGTCAATGCCCCGCAAACTGCCCGACAGCAACGCCAGCCGCAGCGGCCGGCCATCCTGCCAGGCATCCTTCGGCCCCAAGGCGAACCGAGATGGCAGGCTCATGTCGGCTGTCCGAAATGTGGCTTCCGCCTGAATCCGAAAGCGGTACCGGCCCGGCTGCGGCACGCCCTCACGAAGTTCGTCGAGCGGCACGTAGCCATTCAGTGGTGAATCGCCAGGCCGTTCCAGCAGGGTCTGCCAGGGCTGCTGTTGCCGCACGACCTTGTCGTACCAGCGAGCCTCATCGAAGAGATAGAAAATACCGGGGGCGTAGTGAAACGGTGGCCGCAGATCCCAGGTCTTCACCGCAGGAGGCGGTCCGAAGTGGACGGCCCTCGCGACGGCCGCCTCGGCCGCCTCGACATACTTCCGCAACAGAAACCCCGAGGTGACCAGCGACTCACCGTTGGTGGGAAAGCCATGCGTCCGAACATCCTCCGGAAACCCTTCAGCCGGATCAAACCCCGGCGCATCCAACTGCAGGAGGTCGCGGATGGTGTTGCGATACTCCACCCGATTCAGCCGGCGCAGCACGGTCGGGTGCCGCTGACCGCTTGCCCGGGCCTGTGCCGCAAGCCGCTCTTCAAGATCGAGGACGGCAGCCGCCCGCTGCTCCTGAGAGAGCGACTCACCATCGGGTGGCGGCATCCGCTGGCTCTGCAGTTCTCGCAGCACCCGGGTCCAGACGGCAGCAGAAGCGGACGTGACTGCCGGCTCGAGGCCGGCCAAGGAAAGCCCCCCTTCGCGGGTCTCGGCGTCATGGCAATCGAGACAACGGCTGGTAACAACCGCAGCGGCGGGGGGCAACTCGGCTCGGACCGAGGTCAGCATTGCCGCCAGCGCGATGGCACCGACGAGCTGGCAGCAACGGTGCCAGGCGGTTTGTCTCGTTGCCGCCGGCCGCCTGCTCACGTCAACGCCTCAATCGTGCCGGTGCTGTGGTTGAACCGCTCTGTCTGCACCCCAAACCGCTGGGCCATCGTCAGGTAGAGGTTGCATAGCGGCAGCTTCTGCTCAGCCGCGGCAGGCAGCGGCAGATGGGTCTGGTGCCGGTAGCCACCACCAGCCACAAGGATCGGCAGATTCAGGTTGGTGTGGGCACTGCCGTCGCTCATGCCACTGCCAAAAAGCACCTGCGTTGAATCGAGCAGGCCAGCCTCGGCCAGCCGGTCGAGCAGCCGGGCAAGCTGCTCCATCTGATACCGTTCGATTTTCCGCATGCCGGCCATCAGCGACGGATCCTTGCCATGGTGCGAAAACCCGTGATAGCTGCCCTCGGGGCCGACGGCCGCCGTATCAAACGAACCCGGCACCTCAATCGTGGCGATCCGGGTGGAGTCGGTCTGCAAGGCCAGCACGACGAGGTCGCAGAGGATCGGCACCTGCTGGGTGACGGAGCCGTCGCGGGGCTCACCGATGCCGGCAGCCGGCCGTGGCCGGGAAAGCCAGGCCTTCTCCTGCTGCAGCGTCGTCTCGACCTCGCGGACCGAGGTGAGGTACTGCTCAAACTTCCGCCGGTCAGCGGCCCCGAGCCGGGGTTCCATGCTGCGGGCCTGATCGAGCACCGCGTCGAGAATCGAGCCTCGACGGTCGTAGACCGCAGCCTGTTTTGCCATGGCCTCCGGTGAATCGTCTCGGAAGAGCAACCGAAAGACCTCGCTCACCTTTTGAATCGGTGGCACCAGCACCCCGCTGCGGGTCCAGGAAAGCTCCACGCCGCCGGTGCCGGTAGGGCCGGCGGCGGTGTTGAGGACAGGAAACCGTGTCTGCCCGGTGACGGTGCGGGCGAGGAACTGGTCGAGCGTGATGTTGCCATCGGGCATGGCGGCCGCGTCAGCCGACTTCACGCCAGACAGAAAGGTGTGGGTCAGACCATGACCACCGTTGGCCCCGTGGTCGAGGTTTGAAAGGATCGTAAAGCGGCCCCGATGCCGTTCCAGGGCGGCAAGATTCTGCGGTAACGCGGCATCCAGCCCCGCCGCGTCTGGAAAAAAGTCGGCCGCCAGCATGCCAAACGGGTTGGCCATACAGACGAACCGCGGTCTCGGCTCGTCGGCAGCGGCCCCCAGCGACTCGAGGATCGGGACCGCCAGGCTCACTCCGCCCGCCCGCAGCACCTGCCGACGATTGAGAGACCAGTTGTTCATTCGGCTCGCTGGCATACGTTCGCTCTCCATGTGCGGCATCCAATTGTTACGTTGCCAGCCACAGGCCATGACGGCCAAGAATTCAAATTGATTACAGAATGATCGTTTTCGCCCATTCGCGGGTCAAAGCTGCAGCGTATAAATCGTTGTGTGGGTGTCGAGGGCGTGGGTTCTGCCCCCACTTCTCATCTCGCACGCTCTCTTCTTGGCCCGGTCTTGGACTCATCACTTTATGGAGGAGTTTTTCCATGCGACCCTTCCACACCACGCGAGCGGCACGCCAGAGACTGTGCGGTTCGTTATTATCAGGCGGCTGCCCGACGCGTATGCCAAGGCGGCCACATCAGGCTTTCGGGCGACGGTGGCCCCGGGCCGCAACGCCGGCGAGGCCTTCACCTTCCGGCTCAGCAGCGACTATCAGGCCGACGCTGACCGCTGACCCGCCAAAACCCACCCAGCATGTGAGTCATCCGCTCGACCAAGCCCGGTACGAGGAAGTCCATCGTTTCACGAACCCACCACCCCACGCCCCCCGAGGAAACCAACACCATGAGTACCACCGCTGAGACCTCCACCCGCTATCGGGTCGCCCAACTCGATTCCATCGACGCCGTCCCCTGTCCCTGTGGCCAGACCCGCCGGGCCTTTGTGGCTGACGACAACCCGGTGGCCACGATCCACATGGTCGACATCTCGGCCGACAGCCGGCCACACTTCCACAAAAGGCTCACCGAGATCTATCTCGTGCTGGAGGGCGAGGGCCACATGGAACTCGATGGCGACATCGTGCCGCTGAAGCCACTGACCACGGTGCTCATCAAGCCCGGCTGCCGGCATCGGGCTGTCGGCAACCTGCGGATCGTGAATATCCCCGTCCCCGCCTTCGATCCGACCGACGAACATTTTTGACGCTCGACTAAAGGCGGCAACCGAAAAGCGGCTGACGGTGTTCAACCGCTGCTCTGAACCGTTCCGACTGGGTGCCCCGCGCGGGCCTGTTGCCGGTAGGCGGCGGGTGTCAACCCGAGTCGCTGCCGCAGCAGCCGGCCGAGGTTCTGCTGGTGGCCGACGCCAGCCCGATGGGCCACTGCCACCAGCGACAGATCGGTCTCGGCAAGCAGGCGGCAGGCAATCTCCAGCCGCCGTCGGATGCAGGCCTCATGCACACTGAGGCCAACCGCCTCACGAAACCGCCGCTGCAGCGTACTGCCCGCCAACCCCACCGCTTCAGCCAGGTCTGACACGGTCAGTTTTTCCGTAGCATGATCGCGAATCAGCCGAAGCGCAGCCGCAATTTCTTCATCGTCGATCGCGAGCGTGTCGGTGCTGGCTCGGGCATGAATACCGATCGGCTTGACGATTGCCGCCGGTCTCCGGCTGGCCGGTGCGCCCGCCATCCGCGCCGCCAACCGCCGGGCCGCCTCATAGCCGAGCCGCTCGTTGTTGGTGATCACACTCGATAGCGGAGGCTGGGCCAGCGAGCAGTAGACCTCGTCGTTGTCGACCCCGATGATCGCGACGTCTCCCGGCACCGCCAGCCCCGCCTCGCGGCAGGCAGTGGTCGCCAGCCAGGCATAGGTGTCATTGGCGGCCATCAGCCCCAGCGGGCGGGGCAGCCGGCCGAGCCAGTGGGCCAACCGGCCGGCGCAGTCGCCCGCCGGCTCGTGCGTATGGATGGTGCGGGCAAACTCACGGACGTGAACCGACAGCCGGGCGACCGCCGCAGCGGCGAGAAAGCCGTCGCGCCGCTTCTGGGCCCAGATCCGTCGCGACGGGCCGAGGTAACAGAACTGCCGCAGGCCGAGGCTGTGCAGATGCTCAAAGGCGAGTTGAGCAATCGCTGCGTCATCAACGTGGGCCGATTCGACGCCGGCGGGCAGCGGCAGCGCATCGAGGACATCGATCACCGGAACCCCACGCCGCACGACGGCTTCTGCCACCCGGGAGGAATGCAGCCGGGCCAGGATGCCGTCGCCCTGCCATCGCGCCAGCCACGAGGGCGGCCGCCCCTCAAGCCGCTGAGTCTCATGCTCGATCACCCAATCGCTGGCCGATTCCCGGACGAACCGGGCCACTCCCCGGACGAGGTCACGGCCGGACCCGTGAGAGGTTTCAACAAGGACGGCGATCCGTTTGCCCATCGGCTGCACTCCGCAGTCGGCCCCAGCCCGCTTGGTTCCGGGCCAAGCCGATAGGTTACGTCGACCAGCGGCAGCGTGCCATGAATTCCTCCGCAGCGTCCTCGTCGCCGATTTGCATCAGAACAGGTATGCTTCCGGCCCGGTGCGGTCCGCCCGCAGTTGATCGGTGCGGGCCCCACTTTCCCAGACACAAGGATCATCATGTCCGACACACTCGGTGAATTCGAGGGCTGCACCCTCCTGGCACGTCTGTTCCGTCGCCGCGGCTATGCGATTGAACGCAACGTCATGTTCCGCGAATACGGCGTCGAGTTCCACATTGACGGCTGGGACCGAAAGGCCCGGGTCGGCTTTGAATTTCTCACCAGTGAGGACGACGACCACGACGACCTGACGCTCGAGGAATACAACACGCTTACCGATGCCCAGCATCGCGGCGAGCTTTCGCTGTTCATCATTGACGAGGTCGAGCCCCTCTCGGCGGCCGATCTGCTGGCCGAAGCCAACGACTTTCTTGATGAGGTCGAGGCCGGCCGCCGCAGCAAGCCGAGCCGGAAGAAGGCGGCGAAAAAAGCGGCCCGCAAGAAGGCTGCCAAGAAAGCAGCGAAACGGTCATCAGCGAAAAAAGTGACGAAGAAGGCTGCCAAGAAGAAGGTGGCCAAGAAAAAAGCCGTTGGAAGAAAAGTCGCCACTAAAAAGGCAACCAAAAAAGTGACCAAGAAGACAGCCAAGCGGCCGGTCAAAAAAGCCCGCCGCCGCTAATCGCCGAACGGCTGCTGCATGACGTGGCGGGTTTCCCGGAAACCACAAAATCGCGGTGCCATTGGCAAATGAGACCAGATCGAGGTGTCTCTCAAAACCGTCACCCCAGCCTCGAAAACCAGCCTTGCTGATCCGAATGGGCGTGAAAGACACCAACGATCAGGACCCGGTCATTGTCGAGGGTGAACAGGATGACATAGGGAAATCGCCGTGCTCCTGCTGCCCTCAGCCCACCCCGAACCATCCCGAATGATTCGGGGCGGCTCCCAACTTCTCGGAGGCGGCTACGAATCGTGGCTCGAAAGCGATTTCCGAGGTCCGTCGAGATTGCATCGTAATATCGAGTCGCAGATTGAAGATCATCCGCAACCGCCGGATGATACGCCAGCACCCTATCCATCGACACGACGCCAAAGTTGGGCGTCACCGATCGCTAATGTTGGGTCTTGGGCCACTTCTGCCAGCCGTCGGGACGCTTCTTCGAGAATGTCCTCCGGCACGACGATTGGTTCGGAGGAGTTGGCGATGTCATCCCACAACGCCGTGACGATTCTGAGCTTCTCGGTCGTAGAGAGATCGGCCAACCCAGTCATGTCGATGCTCATAGGGCCTCCTTGGTGAATTTTTGTCCATGCTACGGTCACGTCTGAGACGCGTCAACCACGCCAGCGATTTGCCGCGCGAGCCTCCCTTCAAATGGGCGACGTGTATCGGTTGCCAATGAACGGCAGTTGTGGTGACGTGGTATTCGGCGTGTACCAACTCCTGGTCAGCCAGGCCTACGCGATCTCACCAAAACAGAGGTACTTCAACTCCTGGTACTCATCCAGCCCATACCGGCCCCCTTCGCGGCCGAGGCCCGATGACTTGACGCCGCCGAAGGGGGCAACCTCGGTCGAGAGGATGCCGGTGTTGATGCCGACCATGCCACACTCCAGGGCTTCAGCGACCCGGAAGCAGCGGCCGATATCGCGGCTGTAAAAGTACGACGCCAGGCCAAACTCGGTGGCGTTTGCCAGTTCCAACACCTCGGCCTCGGTCTCAAAGCGAAACACCGCTGCCACCGGACCAAAAATCTCCTCCCGCGCCAGCCGCATGGCTGCGGTGGCCCCGGTGATCACCGTCGGCTCAAAGAAAGTGCCGCCGAGGCTGTGGGGGCTGCCACCGAGAACCGGCCGTCCGCCTGCGGCGACTGCATCGGTCACCAGGCCGGTCACCTTCTCGATGGCCCGGCTATCGATCAGCGGCCCGACCGCCACCTCGTCATCGCTTCCCGGCCCCACCTTCAGCTGGGCGACGGCAGCAGCAAACTTCTCCACGAAGGCGTCGTGTACCCCCGCCTGCACAAGCAGTCGATTGGCACAGACGCAGGTCTGACCGGTGTTGCGAAACTTGGCGGCTATTGCACCGGCCACGGCAGCGTCGAGGTCGGCATCGTCAAAGACGATAAACGAGGCGTTGCCACCGAGTTCCAGCGAGACCTTCTTGACGGTCCCGGCGGCCTGCCAGGCCAGGGCAACGCCGGCTGAGGTTGAACCGGTAAACGACAAGGCCCGGACGGTCGGGCTCTCACAGATGGCAGTGCCGATTTCGCGGGACGAGTCGATGCTGCCGGTGACGACGTTGAGCACCCCCGACGGGAGGCCGGCCTGCTCAGCCAACGTCGCCAGTGCCAGTGCCGTCAGGGGTGTCTGCGGGGCCGGCTTGACCACCATCGTGCAGCCGGCGGCGAGGGCGGCGGCCGCCTTCCGCAGAATCATCGCGGCCGGAAAGTTCCAGGGGGTGATGGCGGCCGCCACCCCGATCGGCTGGCGAATCACCAGCAGCCGCTTGTCGGCCTGGTGTGGCGGAATCACCTCGCCGTAGGCCCGCCGGGCCTCTTCGGCATACCACTCCAGAAAGGCCGCGGCATAGGCGACCTCACCGCGGGCCTCGGCCAGCGGCTTGCCCGACTCGGCCGTGATGATGGTGGCCAGGTCACTGGTGGCAGCCGTCACCGCCTCAAACCATTGTCGCAGCAGCTGCCCCCGGGCCTTGGCCGTCTGCTGCCGCCAGCGGGGCAGGGCGGTGGCCGCGGCTTCAATGGCATGGCCGGTGTCGACCGCCCCCATTTCCGGCACGCTGCCGATCGCCACGCCAGTGGCCGGGTCGATCACCTCCAGCCGCCGCCCTAAGGCCGCCTCACACCAGGTGCCGCCAATCAAGGCCCGGGACTGTTGGCGTTCGGCAAAAAACTGCGACATGCGTCAACCTCTTGAAAATCGATCGTGTGGCTTTCGGGGGCTGAATCAGAGCACCCGTACCCGCAGTATATTGGTGAGGTGATTCACGAGGCTCAGTTCTTTGAACGATGGCGGAACTTCTCGAAACAGCGTGGCGGTGGTGGCTGGTGCTCTGGCCGC
>CALAZQ010000349.1 GCA_937926325.1 uncultured Planctomycetaceae bacterium
GGTGGCGTTGACCACGTTGACGGGGACGCCCAGCGACTGACTCAGCTGCGTAGCCAGCTGCCGAGAAACCCGGTCGGTGCCCCCGCCCGGTGACCAGGGACAGATCAGCACGATTGGCTGGGAGGGGAACTCAGACTGTGAGCCGCAGCCGACCACGCCCAGCAGTCCAACCGACACCACGAGCAACCGCCACAGCAAGCCCCGGCCACGAGACGATCGCGTGCTCATGGCGTAGGTGCGGAAGCCACATGCGGGCTCGTGCCGCGGCAGATCGCTACTGCAGCCAATCATCGCCTGCGGCGATGACAATGAGTCTTGAAATGGCGGCCTCACTTGAGCGTGCACAGCCCACCTAGCAGACTGTGGAAATAGTCTGCCGCCGCAGGATGCGGCGATCGGCAACCCCCGAAAACCCTCGGCGTTTTCGGGGGTTGCGCAGGTGGAAAAAGGCCACGGAGGGCTTTTTCCACGGACAGCTAGCCTATCGAAAGTGCTGATCAACCGGCCGAGACAGGAAGTGTTTTCACCTCCGTGCATTGAATTCAGGGGTGTGCGAGGAATCGGCTGGGTACGCTCGGCATCTCCCGCCGAGGCGGGCAGTCATTGGTTTTCAGAAGTAATTGCCTGAGAAGAAGCTATTGATCGAATTGTGGTGATGTTTTGGTGAGCGGAAATGCCGGAAACGGACAGTGAGTTGTCTTTTTTGGTAGCGGCTGTCAGGCCGATTTATACGCGACGTCTGTTTCGCATGGAACCAATCTGATCACCCAAGGCAAGGTCGACCAACCAAGGTATGGACGCCCCTGTTTTCAGTGGAGATGGTAACAATCAAGAACGGGTGGTGCCGCAGCCGTGATCGGACTGATGCATCCCCGGTGCGATTTTTTCCCCCACGAGATGAACCACTCATGAAACCCGACCTCGCCAGGCGTCGATTGCCACAGCGGCAGCAGCTGCGAGCGGCACAGACCGGCAGCTGGCCCCAGCCATTGACAGCGCGGCTCAGGCTGCCAGTGCTCAGCATTGTATCTACCCTGTTTGGAACCGGTGGGCTGGCAATCGCTGCGGCACCGCAGCAGCCGCAGGCCGTGCTGGCTCGGGAGTTCATCGCCGGAGCATTGCCGACGCCGTCGTGCCATGCCAGCACTATTGTTGAGGCCAAGCCCGGCCAGTTGGTGGCGGCCTGGTTCGGTGGGCAGCAGGAGGGAGCCGACGACGTCGGCATCTGGGTATCGCGGCAGGCAGCCGGCGGCTGGACGCAGCCGGTCGAGGTGGCCGTCTGGAAAGAGCCCGACGGCAGCCAGCAACCATGTTGGAACCCGGTCCTCTTCCGGCTGGAGGATGGCAGGCTGGCTCTTTATTACAAGGCGAGCGGCAACCCGCGAACCTGGAAGGGGCTGATGCGGTACTCGGCCGATGGCGGTCGCACATGGAGTGAACCCGAGCCGCTCCGGGGAGCAGGGGCGGTCGACGCCACACTGACCGGTGTGCCGGTCGGGCCAGTAAAGAACAAGCCGGTGCGGCTGGCCGATGGCACTCTGCTGGCCGGATCAAGTACCGAGGATCAGGGCTGGCGGGTGCACTTCGAACGGTCGATCGACGGTGGCAAGACCTGGCAGGTGATCGGGCCGGTCAACGACGGTGAGGCAATCGGGGCGATCCAGCCAAGCATCCTGAAGCTCGGCGGCAGTCGGCTGCTGGCCGTCGGTCGCACCCGCGACAGCCGCAGAATCTTTCGCATTGAAAGTTCTGACAACGGGGTGACCTGGGGGGCGATGAGCCTGACCGAACTGCCCAACCCCAACTCTGGCACTGATGCGGTGACCCTCGCTGATGGCCGCCACCTGCTGGTCTACAACCACACCGAAAAGGGCCGCAGCCCACTCAATGTTGCGGTGAGTGACGACGGCGCAACCTGGCGGAATGTCCTGACGCTGGAGGACAGCCCGGGGGAATACTCCTATCCAACCATCATTCAGTCGGCCGATGGCCTGGTGCATGTGAGCTACACCTGGAAGCGGAAGAAGATCGCCCATGTCGTGATCGATCCACGGCAGTTGTTCGGTGCTTCGGCTGCAGCGGACACCCCCTCAGAAACTGTTCCAGGGGTTGTGATCGACCATGTGCCTGCCGCGACCGGGACCTATGTTGGCAGCCCAAGCATCGCGATCCTGCCCGACGGCACGTATGTTGCCAGTCATGATTTCTTCGGCCCCAAGAGCAACGAGGAGCGGTCTGCCCTGACCGCCATTTTCAGCAGCAGCGACCGGGGAGCGACCTGGCGAGAGATTTCCCGGATCGACGGGGCATTTTGGTCAAACCTGTTCGTCCATCGAGGCGACCTCTACCTGATGGGCACCACCCACCACCATGGCCTGATCGTGATCCGCCGCAGCCGTGACGGCGGCACCACTTGGACGACGCCGGTCGATGCCGCCACCGGCCTACTGACGCCCAAAGGGGCATACCACACCGCCCCGATGCCGGTGATTCCCCACGCTGGCCGACTCTGGCGGGCCTTTGAGGATGCCGGCGGCGGCACAGCCTGGGGGAAGCGGTACATGGCAATGATGCTCTCTGCCCCGGAAGAAGCCGATCTGCTCAACCGCACGAACTGGACCTTTTCCAATGCTATTCCCAGCCAGTCCAAGTGGCTCGCTGGCCGCTTCAACGCCTGGCTTGAGGGGAATGCGGTCGTTGATGGCAGTGGCCAACTGCTGAATATGCTGCGGGTCGCCCTGCCACCGGGGCCGGAGCAGGCAGCAATCGTCACGGTTTCGGCTGACGGTCAGACGGCAGTCTTTGACCCTGCCAGCGGCTTTGTCAATTTTCCTGGCGGAGCGAAGAAGTTTTCGATTCGCCGAGATCCGCGAACCCAGGCTGTTTCGGGCAACGACGAGAAGCCCAGTTGGTGGACACTGGCCACTGCGGTGCCTCCGCAGGTGGCTGCCGCCAATCCCCGCAGGCGGCCCGGCTCGATCCGCAACACGCTGGTGCTGATGCGGTCGGAGGATCTCCGACAGTGGGAGATTCGCACTGTGTTGTTGCATCATCCGGAAGTTGCGGATCATGGTTTTCAGTATGTTGCCTGGCTGTTTGATGGCGATGACATCGTGGCCGCCTGCCGGACCGCGTACGATGACGCCGCCGGCGGGGCTCACAACAACCACGATGCGAATTTTCTAACCTTTCACAGAGTGACCGATTTCCGTGAGCGGACCATGGCCGACTCAGTGGTCGATCCGGCGATACTCGGCTGGTGAGGAGCGTGTCCGATGCCCCGAAGATTGCTGGTAATGTCGCTTGCCATCGCCGGACTACTCGCAGCCCACGATGGCATGGCGGGCCGGCCGAATGTGCTGTTCATCGCCACCGATGACCTCCGCTGTGACCTCGGCTGCTATGGTCATCCGCTGGTTCAGAGCCCGAACATCGATCGGCTGGCCGCCCGCGGCGTGACCTTCGATGCCGCCTGCTGCCAGCAGGCGGTCTGCAACCCCTCGCGGGCTTCCCTGCTGACAGGCCGACGGCCGGATCGGCTGGCGATCTGGGATCTGCCGACGCACTTCCGCCAGACCCACCCTGAGATCGTGACCTTGCCGCAGCGGTTCAAGCAGGCCGGCTGGTTCACTCGCAACATCGGCAAGATCTTTCACAACTGGCGGCAGGAAATTCAGGGTGATCCCGAATCATGGAGCGTGCCGGCTGAGATGCACTACGCCAACCACGGCAGCGACATGCCGCAGGTCGAAGGAGCGGTGCCCGCCAACCTTGCCAAGGGGCGGAACTGCCGGATGCTTGAGGTCGATGATGTGGCCTATTTCGATGGGCGAATCGCGACGAAGGCCGTGGCGGCTCTCGAAAACCTCGCCCAGTCCGAGCAGCCGTTCTTTCTGGCCGTCGGCTTTTGGAAGCCCCATTCGCCGTTCAATGCTCCGAAGCGGTACTGGGATCGTTACGACCCAGCCAGCCTGCCGCCTCCCAGACCTGCCGACTGGCCACGGAATGCCCCCCGGATCGCCTGGCACAACGGCCAGGAACTCGTCGGCCGGGGCGGCAGGCCGCTGACCGAAACTGATATTTCGCAGATGCGACACGGTTATCTGGCGGCGATCAGTTATCTCGACGCCCAGGTCGGCCGACTGCTTGACGCGGTCGATCAGTTGGGGCTTGCTGAGGAGACGATCGTGGTCTTCTGGAGTGACCACGGCTATCACCTCGGCGAACAGACCCTCTGGGCGAAGACATCGAACTTCGAACTCGACGCCCGCGTGCCACTGATCATCGTCGCTCCCGGCAGGCAGCAGGCCGGTGCCCGGGTAGCCAGCCCCGTCGAACTGCTCGACATCTTTCCGACGCTCATGGAACTGGCCGACCTTGATCCGCCGGAGGGGCTGGAGGGGGTGAGCCTGGTGCCGCTCCTTGAACAGCCCACGGCCGCCCTGAAGCCGGCCGCTCTCACCCAGCATCCGCGGCCCGCCTATTTCGAAGGGGCTCCTGAGGCGATGGGCTATTCGGTGCGATCGGCGACCCACCGCTACACCGAGTGGCGGGACTGGAAGACGGGCCAGACG
>CALAZQ010000350.1 GCA_937926325.1 uncultured Planctomycetaceae bacterium
GTAGAGTCCGCGCTCCTCATCCTTGATGATGTGGAACTGGTTCTGGGCACCGGGGGATGGGTAGTAGTGTGAAAACTTCAGGGTGAGTTCATCGTTCTCCGTTTCCTCAAGACTGCAAATGGCTGCCATGTTCGGGACGACGCCGTCCACGTTGCCCTGTGAGGCGCGCACGCGAACGATGACCAGCAGTTCGCCGTCCAAATCGACCACGTTCGGCTCCAGCCATTTGCCGCCATTGTGCCGACCTCTGCCCAGGCTCTGCGGCAGACCGGGGTGACGTTCGTCATTGGAGAACTGCCACGAGCCGGTATCAAGCGGATCCCTCGACAGGTCACAACCGAAAGCAAAGACGGCACGGTCCTTGACGGACCGATTCATATCATCAGCGGCCCAGTAGAGGGTGTTGCCGCGGCGGACCCACCCGGTCGATGCGGCGTATACCTTTCCATTGCGAAGTTGAACCGGATTGCTCCAGGTTTCGCCGTGATCGCTGGAGGAGGTGATATGGAGTCCCTGCCACTTGATCCCTGAACCGATGAAATAGAGCAGATCATTGTGCAGCAGGAACTTGCCGGTGTTGAATGGGATACGGCTGCGCTCCTGCCAGGTAGCGCCTTCGTCCGTGCTGGCAAAGATCAGGCATCGATTCCTGCCATAGCGTTCCTGCACGATCGCATCGTCTCTCGACCAGAGCTGCACGCTACACAACAAGGTCCCATCTGGCAGCTTCATGAGAGCCGGAGCATCGGAGATGAGCTGGCGGTTGCCCCACTTATGGACAGTCGCGAATTCCCTACAGAGTGGCTTGCCCCACTGCATGCGTCCGTCGTGGCCCTTCGGTTTCATTTCAGCGCCTTGAGCAACAAGCCCTGACACGAGACTGGTCTCGGGAACCGTAGTTGCCGCAAGTGTCACGACGACGAACATCATGAT
The DNA here is from genome assembly GCA_937926325.1 of uncultured Planctomycetaceae bacterium. Lineage (GTDB taxonomy): Bacteria > Planctomycetota > Planctomycetia > Pirellulales > UBA1268 > UBA1268. The sequence goes on from CALAZQ010000350.1 coordinate 934, forward strand.
CGCTGTTCTCATCGGTCAATCACCTCTGGTAAGGAACGCCGCCAACTTCGGCGTGTCGAGCGTTCGTGTCAGGCGAAACACGCCGGCCCGCCCGCCCGGATGGCCGCTGTAGAAGAAGATATGCTGGACTCCGACGGGCTCACTTGATAAAACGAAACGAATACAGGTCGGCGTCCTTCACTTCGATCACCATGCGGACGGGCTTGCCGGCGAGAGCCTTGAAGTCCGGCTTTTTGTCCCAGAGCGCGATGCGGTCGATTTGATCGCCGTAGTCGGCGGGATGGATGGGGGCCGACTTCATGTCGTATCCGCGATTCATTGGACCCTGAACCCGGCTTCAAACCCGCGATACGGCAACGTCACTGTGGCAGCATACAAAGGGCCAACCCGCCTACCGTTCGGATGAATCCACTCCCATGGCGCGCCGCGCTGGGTTTCGTTGGAACCGTCAAAGAAACTGTGTTTGCGCATGTGTGCAAGAAACACCTGTGCCGTTTTGCGGGCGAGGTCTGGATTGCTTACGGCGAGGCCACGGACAAACCATCCGGTGAACATTCCCCAATATCCTCCGTTCTGATAGCTTTCCTTCCGCATTGGAGTGTTGTCCCAATACTCGCCGTTACGCAGGTGGCGGATGTGGCCTTGATAGGTGATTTGTCCTTGCGTTGGGACCTTTTCCAGCGCCGGAGTCGTTGTTGCTGCAGCGAAGGCTCGCGATGCCTGTGCGGCGCGCTCCTGATCAAGAATGCCCAACGCCAGCGCAAAGGACGTCCCGCGCACACAAACGCGTCTGCCTATTTCGGACGCGGATAGTAGCCATCCCCGGTTGGGGTCATCGGCCTGCCACAGTTTATGCGGCAGATTCGTCTGAATCCGTTCGGCGATTTCGCGGTAGTGAGCACTGCGTTTAGGGGAATTCACTTCAGCCAGGATGCTTGCCAATCGCCGGGCCGCTCGCCACCGCAGAATCGACCCCTCTAACAGAAACCCAGTTTTCACAATCGCATCGGAGAAAGCCACCGCGCGCGATTCAGCGCGGGTGAAGGCCAGTTCGGTTTCCCCATCGTGTTCAGGGGACGCAAAGGCATGCTCGAGACGTTCGAGTAAACTCACCCCGGCGATCGCTTTTTTGAACAGTGATGTTGAGCCCGATTGCCGGTGCCACAGGTGGGCTAGTTCGATGAACATGTAACAGGCATCCTGGGCTGCACGCTTGCCGTGTCGGCCCTTTCCTTGATAGTCGCTGGCGCTGTATGTACCCGGGAAGAACACCGCGCCGCCGTTTTCGAGCACCACGTGGTCGGCAACCGCCCACGGAGGGACTTCCAAGCCGTGTTTCAGCTTTCGAAGTTCTGGCCCGTTCTGTGTGCGGGCAAGAACCTCGAGCATCGGTTCAATTTCTGCCGTCTTCAGCAGTCCGCTGGCGACGATCCAGCATGCGTCGCGGGTCCAAAAGGCGGGGTATTGGCGGCTTCCGCTCGGCAAGTAGACCGGGAACTTTTGCCCATCCATCGTGACTTCTGCCCGGCATTTGGCAATCGTGCGGAGGGTCAGCTCGCGCAGAAAGGCGAGATCTTCTTCGCTGATCAGCGCGTCCTCCAGGGCAAACACCTCTGAAGGAGACAGGAAGGCGGCACCCGCAATTCCAACACTCATTTTGGTGAACTGGCGTCGCGGGCATTTCAAGATTTCTTGCATTTCGTAGTTCCCTCCGTTTAGGCCGAACAGTATTGTTCCACCGAAGTATTACAGAGACAAGGGGCTTTTGTATCATGGCGATCGAATGATGGATGAAGTTCAGGGCTGATTATCGTCAACGTTCCGCAGCCGAAACCAATACTGCACAATCTCGGCTTCCCCATGGAGCCCCTTGCCGCGATAGGAAAGATAAACAAACCAACCGGTCGCCGGATCATATTCCAGATCTCCGTAGCCGCCGTCCGGGTAGAACTTATCGATCGGTTTGCCGCCGAGCATTTTCCATGACTCGCCGCGATCGGTCGAAAGGTAGACCGCATTGGCGCGGGGAAACTTCTTGCCCGCTTTCGGTGTGGTATTGCCGACACTGATCAGCGTGTCGTCGGTCCACCAGTTAGACTCGCCTTTCAAATGCGCCAGCGTCCAGATGCGTGGACGATCCCACACGCCGGTTTGTGGCAACGCGTCTTTCCAACGGCGCCAGGTTTGGCCGCAGTCGTCGGAACGGGACTGCAGGACAAAACGCCGACCGGGACCGTCTGAACCGACACTGACGATCCGGTCGCCGCCGACATACTCAAACCCCTTCTCGACGGAGTTGTGCTCCGGCACGTTGACCTGTTCGCTGACGACTTGCCAAGACGCTCCGTTGTCCGGCGACTGGATGAACCGGCATCGCCAGCGTTGCTCACCGCCGACGTATTGGCGCAGGCTGGTGTAGATCGTTCCGTCAATCGTGGTGTGGTCGTCCGTCGCATAGCAGTGATCGTCGTTCTCGATCCCAACGAAATCGACCTGGCGCAGTTTGCTCCACGTTTGACCGCCGTCAGCGGAATCCGTCTGCCACGTGCCTTTACCCTCGCGGTGGTTCGGCCCCATCGTCCGCCAGACGTGCAGGATGATCGGGCCATTCGGCGCGACATAGAGATACGGCTCGAACGCGTCGTCGTCTTCAAACGAAATGGGGAACCCGGCAATTGGCGAGCCATCGGTCGCGTGATCCGCGTTGGACCAGTTCTGCCCTCCGTCGTTGGAAAAACGCACATGAATCACACCGTCCGAACCAGTATGTCTCGATGCGCCGCGATAGCACAGAACCAGCGTTCCTTCGGCGGTCCGCTCCACAGTCGCCCGGCCAAACCAGCGACCTTCTGCCTTGGCGACCACGCGGGTTTCGAGATCGGTGATTTCGAACGCCTGCCCGCCGAAAGCTGCTGTTGCGAGCAACAGGGCCGCGGCAATTTTCGCACAAACTGGAAGCCAGTATCGCTGTGCAGGTTGTTCCACGGTATGTCTCCAACCGATGTTCTGTTTTGTCATTCTCGAGTGGCGTTGGCTGGTTCCGGGCATTTGCCTGGATAGTCCGACACTTCATCAGGCGACGGGTCGCCCGGCCAGTATTGCTTGCGGTCGTGATACGGCGGGTCGGGTACGTTCACGACAGGCAGCCATTTGCGTAAGCCGCGAAGTTCTTCCTGGAATTCCGCTTCGCCGGCGACGTTCTTCCATTCCAGCGAATCCGTGCGATGGTCATAGAGTTCCTCGCTGCCGTCGCGGTAGCGGATGTAGCGCCAGCGGGCTGTCCGAATCGAATGGTTCATGGGTCCGTGAGTCGTGATCGCCGGAGTGTCTCGAATTGCTTGCGGATCTCTCAGTAGTGGGACGAGGCTTTCGCCTTCGAGACGATCGACTGCCGGAAGGTCGCAGAGTTCGACAAGGGTTGGATACAGATCAAGCAGGCTGACGGGCGTGTCGCAGCGTGCTCCCGGTTTCGTCACTCCGGGAGCGACGATGATCAGCGGCACGCGAGTCGCCTGTTCCCACAGTCCCCATTTCGTCCAGTGTTCTTTCTGGCCGAGATGCATTCCGTTGTCGCTCCAGAGGACGATGATCGTGTTGTCTGCATACGGCGACGCGTCGAGTGCATCAAGCAGTCGTCCGAGTTGAGCGTCGGCGAACGCGATGCAGGCCAGGTAGGCCTGCACGGCCGGCTTCCACTGATTCTGCTCGACCGCTGCCGTGTGGAATCCGGTGCGCTCACTGGCCAACCAGCGGCCGTAACCCGGTAGATCGTAAGGATAGGACGGTCAACGGCACTTTCGCAAGCATCTCGCCTGTCGGGAACAGCCGAGCAGTTGGCTTCGGCTCCCTTTTGCGGGCAAGTCGCGGACTCACCCGCCTCGTGAACGGCAGAAGAAGCTGAGAAACGGGCGGCTCATGCGGCGAATTCTGCCACCGGTTTAGACCGCTTCCTCATCGCCTTCAATGCGGCAACAGGAGCGAGCGTCGCGAAGGGATGGCACCTGCTCTCAGCGGTGATGAATGTCGATCATGGGCAGATCATCGGGTGATGGTTGCTCGAACTCCCCAGCACCCTGGGACTGCACCAGCTCACCCCAGTCGACCGGCGGCCCCCGGGCTGGTGACACGCACGGCGGATCCAGCGGTTCACCGAGATGCGTCAGGATTTTCCGAATCGGCCCCGGATCGG
>CALAZQ010000351.1 GCA_937926325.1 uncultured Planctomycetaceae bacterium
ACCCGCCAGACGACCGGCAGCTCGCGGTCAGCGGCAACCCCCGTCACCTGCTTGGCATTGAGGGCCAGGTCATCCCCGAGGACACCGGCAGTCTTCTTGGCAGCGACCTTGGTCATCACCGAGACGTCGTCGAGGACGCTGGCGATATCGTCGAGCAAAAGCAGCAGGCTGGAAGCCATCAGGGAAGGGTGTTCTGGCAGGAGGAACAGCGGGAACCGAGGGCGGAACACTCCCACCGACGGCCAGGACTCTGGCAGAATACCGCACCGCGGGCGGCGGCCGCAGCAGCAGTTGTTGGTCTGCTCAGCTGCCCGGGTGTCGGTGTAGGGAGATCACGAATGATCGGTCGTTGGCTCAGTCGCTGGAAACTCCAGGCTGCCCGGCCGGCCGAGCCGCAGCTGCTGGCCCATCGTCGCCAGCGGCGGGCCCGGCTGGAACGGCACGGGATGCTGATTTTTCTCGGCCAGGTGGCGCTGATTGGGCTGGTGCCGGTGTTCGACACCGGCCAGCGGCTCACGCCGGGGGTGTTCGTGATTGCCGCCCTGGCGATGGCCATCACCACCGTCTGGCTCCTCGGCTACCAGCGGCTGACGATCCTTCTGACGGGTATCGGCGGCGTGGCCTGCCTCTGGACCGCGGTGCACATCGTGACCGATCTCGGCTTTCGGTTTCCGCCGCTGCTGGTCTTTCTGCTGGTGAAACTCGCCGGTGTCTATCTTTGCATTCGTCAGGCCTTTCGCGCCGATGTTCCCGGCACGCAGCGGATCTATTGCGGCGCGGCGAGTTTCATGATGCTCGGCATCTTCTTTGCGGCGGTTCATGCGCTCGTCGGCACCTTCGGCTTTGGCCACTATGCCCTGCCGCAGGAATTCGAGGGTGGCCGGGAACTCCGCTGGGTCGACTACATCTGGTTCTCGTTCGCCACTCTCACCACGGCCGGGTACAGTGACCTCGTGCCGACCGGCTCGCTGCCGCTGACGGTGGCGACCCTTGAGGGCCTCTGCGGCATCCTGTTTCCCGCCACGCTGATTGCCCGGATTGCGTCGCTGCCGGCCGATGAGCCGAAGTAGGTAGCGGCAGGTGCCTGATGACCTGAGGAGTTGAAAGCGTTGGACATCGAGTTTTTTCGGCAGGCGGTCGAACAGGTGGGGCTGGCAATCGATGCTGGCGGGGTGATCGTGGTGGTGGCTGGGATCATTGTGGCCGTGGGCCGGCTGCTGTTCCGGCCGGCTCCAGCACTGGGGCCTTATCGTCAGTTTCGCCAGGACCTTGGCCGGGGCATCCTGCTGGGCCTTGAGTTCCTGGTGGCAGCTGACATCATCCGCACGGTCGCCGTGACCCCGACCCTGGAAAGCGTGCTGGTGCTGGGGCTGATCGTGGTGATTCGCACCTTCTTGAGCCTCGCTTTGCAGATGGAGGTTGAGGGCCGGCTGCCCTGGCAGCGGGCTGCCCTTCCTGCCGAGGCGGGCGGTCCAGCCGCTCCGGAAATGCCACAGCCCCTTCCCGGCGGCCGATCTGCCATGTGAGAACTTTGTCAGCGCGGCCGATCTGGTTGAGTTGGCGGACTGAGCGGCGACACTGGGGGAGTCAGTCCGGGTGGTGTCGCAGCCAACCTGCCGCGAGGATGACCAGCTTTGCACCGGAGGAAGACAGGCATGTCTCTTGCAGAACGAGCGGACGAACTCGAGCCGTACGAGTGTGCCGGCTTCCGGTTTGCCGGCCGGGACTTTTACGACCGCAACCTCGTCTTCAATCACGTCGTCCTGCCCGAGCAGGCGACCCAGCGGGAGCGGTTTGAGGCCGTCGCCCGGACCCTGCGGGATGTGCTGGCGCAGCGGTGGATGATGACCACCGCCACCTACGACCGGAAAAACCCCAAGCAGGTCTATTACCTGTCGATGGAGTTTTTGATCGGCCGGATGCTCGAGAACAATCTGATCAACATGCAGGTTGATGACTTTGTCCGGGAAGACCTGCAGTCGGATCGGCAGCAGAACTGGCACGAGATCGTCGAGAGCGAGCCCGACGCCGGCCTCGGCAACGGCGGCCTCGGCCGGCTGGCCGCCTGCTTCATCGACTCCCTCGCCACCCTCGGCATTCCGGCAATGGGCTACGGGCTGCGGTACGACTATGGCATCTTTCGGCAGGAGCTGCACAACGGCTATCAGGTCGAACGGCCCGACAACTGGCTGGCCCACCCCGACCCCTGGGAGGTGATGCGGCCGACCAAGGCCGTGCCGGTCTCGCTCGCCAGCCGGTTTGAATTCCGCGGCGGGGAAATCTACGCCGTCCGCGGCCAGACCCACAGGATCATCGGCGTGCCCTACGATCGACCGGTGGTCGGCTACGGCGGCCGGACGGTCAATACGCTGCGGCTCTGGCGGGCCTCGGCGAGCGATGTCTTTGACTTCGGGCAGTTCTCCGGCGGTGACTTTGTCGGCTCGGTCGCCGACAAGATGCTTGCCGAGACCGTGACGCGGGTGCTCTATCCCGATGACTCAACCCCGCGGGGGCGTTCGTTGCGGTTCATCCAGGAATATTTTCTGGTTCGCTGTTCGCTCGCCGACATCATCAGCCGGTTCCGTCGCCGGGGGAATGCCTGGCGGGATCTGCCGGAGAAAGTCGCCATTCAGCTCAATGACACCCACCCGGCAATGGCGGTGGCCGAGCTGATGGTGATGCTGCTCGACGAGGCCGGCCTCGGCTGGGATGAGGCCTGGGAACTCACCCGCAAGACGCTCGCCTATACCAACCACACGTTGCTGCCGGAGGCCCTCGAAAAGTGGCCGGTGGCCCTGTTTGAGGAACTGCTGCCGCGGCAGCTCGACATCATCTATGAGATCAACCGCCGGTTTCTCGGTGCGGTCAGCCGAGACTATCCGGACGATCCCGACCGGGTCAGGCGGATGAGCCTGATTGAAGAGCATCCCCAGCGGGTCGTGCGGATGGCCAACCTGGCGATCGTCGGCACCCACTCGACCAACGGTGTGGCGGCGATCCACACGCAGCTTTTGAAGGAGAAGACGGTCCACGACTTTGCCGAGATGTTTCCCGAGCGGTTCAGCAACAAGACCAACGGCGTGACGCCGCGGCGGTGGCTGCTGGTGGCCAACCCCGATCTGGCTGCGCTGCTCACCGAGACGATCGGCGACGGCTGGATCACCGACCTCGACCGGTTGACGGGCATCGAGCCGCTGGCCGACGACACCCGCTTCCGCGAGCGGTTCCTGGCAGCGAAGCGGGCCGCCAAGGGCCGATTCGTCGACTGGATCAGGCGGACGGCGGGCATCGAGATCGACCCCGACACGATCTTTGATACCCAGATCAAACGGATTCACGAATACAAGCGTCAGCTGCTCGCCGCGCTGCAGATTGTGGTGCATTACAACCGGCTGCGGGCCGACCCCAGCCTTGAGCTGCCACCGCGGACATTTTTGTTCGCCGGCAAGGCAGCCCCGGCCTATCACCTGGCCAAGCTGATCATCAAGCTGATCACCAGCATCGGCCGCACGGTGAACCGCGACCCGCAGATGCGGGATCGCCTCCGGGTGGAGTTTCTGCCCAACTATTCGGTCACGCTGGCAGAGCATCTGATTCCTGCCAGTGACGTCTCCGAACAGATCTCGACGGCCGGCTACGAGGCCAGCGGCACCAGCAACATGAAGTTCATGATCAATGGAGCGGTGACGATGGGCACCCGCGACGGGGCGACCATCGAAATTGCCGAGGCGGTCGGTGAGGAAAATTGCTTTCTGTTCGGACTGACGGCCCAAGAGGTGATCGAAAGCCGCGGTTCATACTCGCCCGGCTGGCACTATCACAACGAGCCGGAGACCCATGCGGCCCTCCAGCTGATCTTCAACAACCACTTCAATCACGACGAGCCCGGCATTTTCGAGCCGCTGCGAGAGGCCTTGCTGTCCCGCGGCGACCCTTACATGCACCTGGCCGACCTCGGCCCCTACGTCGAGGCGCAGCGACGGCTCGGCGTGGCCTACGGCGATCGTTCTGCCTGGGCCCGGATGGCCATTCTCAATACCGCTCGCAGCGGCCGGTTTTCGAGTGATCGGACGATCGCCGAATACGCCCGCGACATCTGGCGGGCGACGGCCTGTCCGGTGGACGGTCGGAAGCCGTGACCGGCAGAGCTGCCGAAATCGAACGCACCGCGGGCAGGCTGCGTCGACCCGGCGGGCGGTCGGCAGCCGGCGGCCCAAGCTTTACTCGGCTTTTGTGAAATTTCGCCGGCGCGACGGCCGACGTAAGAAAGGCGGGGGCGGCTCTATGGCCGGTTCGTTGAGGCAGCGGGGGAGCACAGCGTGGTGAGACGGATTCGGCAGGCAGCGGTGATCGCCACAAAAAACGGGCGGGTCTGCCTGATCACCACCAGCAGCGGCAAACGGTGGCTGGTGCCCAAGGGGAACCGCCAGGCGGGCTGCGATCTTCGCCAGACGGCTGCTCGGGAGGCGTGGGAAGAGGCGGGGCTTGTCGGCAGCATCAAGGGCCAACCGCTCGGAACCTACCAGTTCGTCAAACTCGGCCGCCTGCACGAGGTGATCGTCTACCGCATGCATGTGCGGGAGGCCAAACGAAACTGGCCGGAACGGGGCAAACGGCGGCGGCGGTGGCTGCGGCCGGCCAAGGCGAGCGGCCGAATCGAACACGCCCAGCTGCGCGAGATCGTGGCTGCGGTCGGGGCGGCACCCGCGCGGGCCGCCTGACGAGCCGGCAGCGGGTGTGGCAGGGGGAAACAGGTGTCGTGGGGAAGGGCCCGCGGCGGGGCTTGATCAGGAGGTGCCAGGTGACCAAAGACATGACGGGCCGGAGGATTGCCGATTTGCAGGATTCGACCCCGGTGGCCGACGCCGCCCGCCGGGTGATCGCGTTGCGGCTGGAGTCTGTTCGGGATTGCCTCGGCAGGGCGCTGCGCGAGTCGGAGAACCGCCGGCAGAACATCCACGCCCTCCGGGTGGCAACCCGACGGGCGACGGCAGCAGTCGATATTTTTCGCGAGTGCCTGCCGCGGCGGATTCATAAAGAGGTGCGGGGCCACCTGCGGTCGATTCGCCGGGCGGTCGGGGCCGCCCGTGACTGGGATGTGATCCTGCAGCGGCTTTCAAAGGCGGCCAAGAAGGCAGCCGACACCGACCGGCCGACCTACGACATGCTGCACGGCTATGCCCTCGCCCACCGCATTCCGGCGCAGCACCAGCTGGAACTGGCCTGTCCCGACTATCCCTTCGGCTTCGACCGGCTCCAGGCCCGTACGGTGGCCGCGGTTCGCTGGCGGCAGGACCCGCAGCCGAGCCTCGGCAGTTTCTCGCGGCCTTTGATCGGCCGGCTGATCGATGGCTTCAACGGCCTTGCTGAGCGGGGAGACGGTGACTGGGAAATGCTGCACGAGGTTCGCATTGCCGGCAAGCGGCTGCGGTACAGCCTCGAGGTGGTGGAGGACTGTTTCGGGCCGGCCCTCGAGGCCCAGCTGACCCCGGCGTTGGCCCGGCTGCAGGAGGTGCTCGGCGGTGTCAACGACAGCTTCAACGCGTCGCGGCTGCTGCGGCAGATTGTCGACGGCATGGCCGACTGCGTGCCGGGTGTGGCCGACCGCTACCGCGACCTGATGGAGCGGCAGATTGAGGAGCATGAGGAACGGATGCGGTCCGGCCGGGAGGACTACCGGTCCTGGCTGGAGGAGTGGAATGGCAGCGAGATGCAGCAGGCCCTGCTCGCGGTCTGTCCCGAACTTTCCGTTCGCGTTGGTTGGAACAGCCCGGTCACCGTCCCGGTGCCACTCGACCCGGCCGCGCTGGGCAGGACGGCCTGAGACCGGGCTGCGGCCAAGCCTTCACGTCAAAAGCTCTGCAGACTGTGGGTGACGCGGCAGGACCGGGCCGCCGACAAAAAATGCGCTAGGCCCCGTCGGCAGGGTTTTGGTACTCCCCGCAAGCTGTTGTGTGGACTGCGGCGGAGTGTTGGCGAGGCAGGAAGATGA
>CALAZQ010000352.1 GCA_937926325.1 uncultured Planctomycetaceae bacterium
GCGTTGGGCGTATCCTCGCCCCGCGACGAGACTTTTGCCGCCCCCGAGCCGGCGAGACACGGAGGCCGGATGCGGCCTAGAGGTGGTTGTAGGAAGCCCGCTCGGCCGGCGGTTGCCGTGGCGCGGCCGGGTGCTCCTGAAAGTGGGCGACGGCCTGGTGAATATCGGCCAGTAGCAGGTCGGCCATCTCGCGGGTGAAGTCCCGCTTGACCAGAATCCGTTGGAAAGCCGTGCCGGCAAGCTCACCGGTGAATGGATAAGCCGGCACCTGCCAGCCCCGCATGCGGAGCCGATCGGCGAGGTCATACAGGGTGAAACCCCGGTCGGCGTCGTCGGTGAGTGTCCAGACGACAGCCGGAATGCCGCGATCGGCATTGCCGTCGTGGATGATCGAAAAGCCGTCGAGTTTGGCAATCTCGGCGGCACAGGCCTGGGCAATGGCATGACAGCTGCCGTGGACGGCGGCATAGCCCGCTCGCCCGAACCGGACAAAGTCGTAGTACTGGGCGATGACCTGGCCAGCCGGCCGGGAGAAATTGATCTGGAAGGTCGGCATGTCGCCGCCCAGGTAGCTGACGTGAAAGACAAGGTCGTCCGGCAGATCCTGCGGCTCCCGCCAGAGCACCCAGCCCACACCCAGCGGGGCCATGCCAAACTTGTGGCCCGAGGCGTTGATCGACTTGACCCGCTCCAGCCGGAAGTCCCACGGGGTTCGGTCAGGCGAGGTGAACGGGGCCAGAAAGCCTCCGCTGGCGGCATCGACGTGGATCGGCACATCGAGGCCGGTCCGGGCCTGCAGATCGTCGAGGGCCCGGCTGATGGCGGCGACGTCCTCATAGAGCCCGTGGTAGGTGACGCCGAGGGTCGGCACCACGAAGATCGTGTTCTCATCGACCTGCTCCAGCACCGACTCGGGCGTGATGCAGAGCCGGTCGCTCGTCATTTCGATTTCCCGCAGTTCAATGTCCCAGTAGCGGGCGAACTTTTTCCAGCAGATCTGCACGCTGCCGCAGACCATGTTGGGACGATCGGTCGGCTTGCCGGCGGCCTGTTGGCGGGCTCGCCAACGCCACTTGGCGGCCATCCCGCCGAGCATTGAGGCCTCACTCGAGCCGACGGTCGAGCAGCCGACCGCCTCCCCCGGGGCATTCCAGAGGTCGGCCAGCAGGTTGACGCAGCGGCGTTCAATTTCGGCGGTCTGCGGGTATTCGTCCTTGTCGATCAAGTTCTTGTCGATCGCCAGATCCATCAGCTGGTGGACCTGTGGGCTTTCCCAGGTCTGGCAGAAGGTGGCGAGGTTCTGCTTGCTGTTGCCGTCGAGCAGCAGTTCTTCACTGAGAATCTGGAAGACCATGTCGGGCTGACTGGGCTGCACCGGAAACTGGTCCCGCGGCAGCGGGCGGGTGAGCAGAGCCACCATGGCGGCATCGCTGTTATCCGCCGGCGATGGTGCAGCGGGTGAGCTGGAGCGGTGGATGGGCATCGGTCTCTCCTTGGCGGTCGATGGAGTCAGGCGGAGGGTTGGGGCAGGGGGGCGTCGGCGGTGGCAACCGGAGCCGAACCGGTTGGGCGAAGGGGGGCGCCGGGCGGTTCCGACGCCATCACCGGGAAGAGACGGTAACACAATCCGAGCAGCACCGGCACCAGCACGAGTGTCACCACGGTCGAGACCAGCAGGCCACCGAGCAGCACCGCGCCGAGGCCGCGGTAGAGTTCGCTGCCCGCCCCCGGAATGAGCACCAGCGGCAGCAGCCCCAGCAGGGTGGTCATCGTGGTCATGAAAATCGGCCGGATGCGGCCGGCGACCGCCTCAAGGATCGCCTCGCTCGCCGTGATGCCACCCCCGCGAACCAGCTGCAGCGTGCGGTCAACAATCAGAATCGGGTTGTTGACCACCGTGCCGATCAGGATGACGAACCCGAGCATGGTCAGCACATCGAGCGGCTGGAAGATGCCGAAGGGCCGGCCCAGCGTGTTGAGCAGCGACAGGCCGACGAGGCCACCGACGCTGCCGAGCGGCACGGCGGCGATGATCACCGCCGGATAGAACCACGACTCGAAGAGGGCGGCCATCAGTAGATAGGTGATCAGGCCGGCGAGGGCCAGGTTGAACCAGAGGGCATCCCAGGTCGCCCGGAGCTTGTCGGCAGTGCCACCCAGCGTGATCCGGTAGCCCCCGGTGAGTTCGCCAGAGGCTTCGAGCGGGGCAACAATTTCTTGCTCGATCCGCTCCTGGGCCTCCTCCAGCGGCATCGTGGGGGGCGGCGAAACCTGCACGGTGATGGCCCGCTCCCGCTCGCGGTGCAGAATCTGCTCTGGCCCGCTGGAATACTCCAGCACCTCGGCGACGCTGTCGAGCGGGACCAACTGGCCGCCGGGGGTGATCACCGGCAGGTTCCGCACGTCCTGCGTGCGTTGCACAAAGCGGTCCTCGCCTTTGATGACCAGGTCGATGCGGTCGCTGCCGAGGAAATAGTCGGTGGCATAGCCACCATCGACCAGGCAATCGACCATGTAGCCGAGCTGGCGGGTGTCGAGCCGCATGTCGGCTGACTGCTCCAGCCGCGGCACCAGCTGCACCTCGGGGTTCGACAGGTCGAGAGAGGGCTTGGGCAGGTTCTGGCTGCCGGGCGTCGCCTCCCGCAGCTTCCCCATCACCATGCCGCCAAGCTGCACCAGTTTTTCCAGCCGGGGCCCGGTAATCTCGATGTCGATCGACCGGCCGCTGCCGATGCCCTGTTCGAACAGGCTCGACTGCTTGGCCACTGCGATCGTGCCTGGCAGGTCGCCGGCGACGCGGCGAACCAACGGCACCAGCTGCGAGGCGACCAGCGGATCGGCCGACCGCAGCCCGATGAAGACGCTGCGGTCCCGGGCGACAAAGAAAAAGTCGCTGAGGACCGGGGCATCGAGGGCAGCCGCTTCGGGCGTGCCGGGATCGACGTCCCAGTAGGGAATCAGCCGCTCCTCGACCCGCTCGCCCAGCCGGATCAGTTCATCGAGGTTGTAGCCCGGCGGCGGCAGGAGGATGCCGAAGACCAGGTTGCGATTGCCCTCGGGCAGGTATTCGACCTTCGGCAGCATCAGCCAGGTGGTGACCATCGCCGCCGCCACGATAGCCACAGCTGCCAGCAGTTGCCGGGCGGGCCCCGCCAGCAGGAACCGGTCGAGGCCGAGCAGGGCGGACGAAAAGGCCTGGCCGAGCCGGGCGGCCAGATCAGGACGTCGGTCGCTGTCCAGATCTCGGTCGGCCCGCCGTTTGAGCAGTACCGAGGCGGCGACCGGCACCACCAGCACCGAGACGATCAGCGACAGCACCACCGCCGCACTGATCGCCAGGGCGATGTCGCCAAACAGCTGGCCGGCCTCTTCTTTGACGAAGATCACCGGCAGGAATACCGCCACCGTCGTCAGGGTGCTCGCCAGGACGGCACCCCAGACCTCGCCGGCCCCTTGGATGGCCGCTGTCTTCCGGTCTTCGCCCCGCCGCCAGTGGGTGTCGATGTTCTCCAGCACGACCACGGCATTATCGACCAGCATGCCGACGGCGAAGGCCATGCCCGCCAGGCTGATGACGTTGAGGGTCCGGCCGAAGACGGAGAGCAGCAGAAACGTGCCGATGATGCTGACCGGGATCGCCACCGCCACGATCAGGGTGGGCCGCACCGTCCGGAGGAACAGCAGCAGCGTCATGATCGTCAGCAGGCCGCCGACCACGATGTTGTTCTGGACCAGACCGATCGCCGAGTCGATGTAGGTCGTCTCGTCATAGACCAGGGCGAGGCTGAGCCCCCGGGGGGCCAGCAGATTCTGATCGATGTCGGCCGCCACCTGGCGGAGCTGCCGCATGGTCTCGAGGACGTTGGCGTTCTGGTCCCGCGTGACCCGGACGGCAATGCTGCTGGAGCCGACGCGGCGGACGATGCCGGTGGCCTTCTTCATACCAAGCTGGACCCGGGCGACATCGCGGACGTAGACCGGCTTGCCATCCCGGCGGGTGATGATCACTCCTTCGACCTGCTCCGGCGAGCGGAACTGACCGATCGTTCGCACGATGTACCGCCGCTTGCCCTCCCAGAAATCACCGCCGGAGGTGTCCTGGTTCTGGTTGGCGAGTGCCTGCCGGAGATCTTCGATCGTCAGCCGTCGCGCGGCCAGCAGTTGCGGATCGACAATCACCTGCAGTTCGTCGTCGCGGCCCCCGACCAGATCGGCCCCCGAGACGCCGGAAACCCGCTCCAGCCGGCTCTCGATGTCGTCTTCGGCCATCCGCCGCATCGTGGTCACGTCGATGTCGGGCGGAGCGAGGTCGGCCAGTTCCGGCACCTCGGCAATCAGCTTTCGCAAGCGGTAGAGCGCGAGGTTGGCAGACCGGGCATTGCGCACCCGGTTGAGGGCAGCGGCGTGAGCGGGGTGGTCGAGGGCGGCCTTTTCCAGCAACGCCGGGTCGGGAGCCGCCTGGCCCAGAATCAGCCAGGCGATCGGTCGGCTGCTGCTGCTGGAGGTCTTCAGGGTCGGCCGATCGGCGTCGATCGGCCAGTCGCGGATCTGCTGCAGCCGGGTGTTGACCTTCACCAGGGCCTGGTCCATGTCGGTGCCGATGCCGAACTCCAGGTCGACCGACCCCAGCCCGTTGCCGCTGGTGCTGGAGAGCTTCGTCAGGCCCTCGACCGACCGTAGGTTTTCTTCCAGCGGCTGGATGATCTCCTGCTCGATTTCCTGGGGGCTTGCCCCGAGCCAGCGGGTGTCGACCGAGATCGTCGGAATCTGCACTTCCGGCGTCAGCTGCACCGGCATCGTCAGCAGTGCCAAGCCACCGAAGAGGGCCAGCAGCAGGACGCCGACGGCAGCCTTGACCGGATTGGCGACACAGGCGGCGATCAGGTTCATCGGGCAGCTTCTGTGGGAATGGGGTAGCGGACGGTCATGCCCGGGCGGAGCCGTTCGTTCCCGCGGATGACGACCAGGCCGCCCACGGCGAGACCGCCCTCGATTGCCACGGCTCCTTCAACTGCTGCGCCAAGCCGAACCGGCACCGGCTGAACCGTGCCAGTTCCGTTCGATCCGGCGGCTGGTCCGCCGGCAGCTGGCTGCACGGCGAATACGACCGGGGTGGGGCCGCCAAGGACCACGGCATCTTTGGGAACAACCAGGGCCTGTCCCACTCGGCCGACGGGCAGCCACGCCCGGGCAAGCATGCCGCCGCGGAGAACGGGCGTGGCATCTTCGACCCGATTATCGAGCAGGACCTTCACCGGAAAACTGCGGCTGAGCAGATCGGCCTGGGGCACGACATGGTCGATGATGCCGATCCAGGTGACGGTCGGGGCCGCGTCAAACTCGAGCCGCACCTCCATCCCCTTGCGCAGGGTGCTCACCAGCCGTTCGGGTACCTGTACCTCGACCTCCACGCGGTCAAGCTCGACCACCCGAGCCACCAGGCCGCCGCGGGAAACCCACTCACCCTTCTCGGTGAATCGCTCCACAACCCAGCCGGCGAAGGGTGCGCGGATGGTGTGCTTTTTGAGCTGATCTTCAATGCGATCGACAGCAGCCCGCTGGACCGCCACGGCTGCGGCTGCCTGGGCAATCTGTTCAACTCTGGGGCCAGCTTCCGCCATCGCCAGAGCGGCTCGACTTCTCCGCAATTCGGCTTCGGCCTGACGGACCTCGGCAAGGGCATCCTGCAGCTCATCGGTGGTGGTCGTCCCGCGGTTCACCAATCGCTCCACTCGGTTGAAACGGCTGCGGGCGTATTCGACCGCGGCCTCGAGTCGGGCGACATCGGCCCGGGCCTGGTCAAGTTCCTCCGGCCGCGAGCCGGCCTGGAGTTCAGCCAGCAGCTGCTCCCGCCGGTCATGTTCAGCCAGGCTGCCGGCCAGTTCGATCTCGAGCAGTCCCCGCAAAAGTTCGGCGACCGGTTCTCCCGCTTCGACGGCCTGTCCTTCCCGGACCGGCAGGGCGACCACCCGGCCATCAACGGCGCTGCCGACATCGCTGCTTCTGGCCGGAAAAACGGTCCCGACAAACGACTGGCCGGTAGCCAAGTCGACCCGGCGGACCGTCGCGACCTCGACCGGGGCTGCCGCGTTCCCGCGTGGTGGGGCAGCTGTGGCGGCACGTCCCGCGGCGGCCAGAAAAACGATTATCGCGAACCGTCCGAGGTGCTTGTCCGTATGGAAGATGCCGAAGACAGGGAAGGGCTGAGTCGCCATCAGGGCTTTTCGTGAGGGGGGCTTGGTGATGCATCCAGCGGCCGCATTGGGGGCACAGCTGGTTGCTGGGCGAACGCGGCTCAGTCTCACTCTACTCAATGTCGGCAGTCGACCCAGCTGACCGTTGATGTGGTAACGGCCACAGGATTGTGCGGCAAACGCGGATTTTTTTCCCGCCGCTTGACCGCACGGCTGTCGATGGCTACCTTTCCCGATCTGCCTGATCGCACCGGGTCGGAGTTTGCCGAGAGATCGGCCACTCCGTTTTTCGGTCGAAATGGGCGGCGGATGGATGAATCGTTGATCGCAGGTTCTTGCAAAACCGGCTGGTAACGGTAGAGTCCATCATGGTGTGAATGGCCTGGCCATTCCACGCGGAGCGATGCTCCGTTCACTCGTTCCTTGACAATTTGGTTGTGGTAATTGGCATCTTGAAGAATGTTGATGGATGGCGGTGTCCTTGTGACTCCGCAATTCCTCAGCGTTCTCCCAAGGCAAGACGATTGTGAGCAGCCCTTAGGGCTGCAGTGCAATCGAGAGCGAGAACGTTACTTCTCCGAGTGGTGCGGCGGCCATCTGGTCGCCTGCGAGGACTCGGAGGGTTGCGAGACGCCTGAACATTTGCTCTGCGAGCATTCGATTCGGGTGGTCAAGCTACCAAGGGCGCATGGGGGATGTCTTGGCATTAGGAGGCTTTGAAGGGCGCGGAAGGCTGCGATAAGCCCGGGGTAACCGTCAAACAGGTGATGATCCCGGGATTCCCGAACTGGCTGTGGCTGAATCCATAGGCTGCAGTGGCAAACGCGGAGAACTGAAACATCTAAGTATCCGCAGGAGCAGAAAGAAAAATCGATTTCCTCAGTAGCGGCGAGCGAAAGGGAAACAGCCCAAACCGCGGTGGTTTCCACTGCGGGGTTGTAGGGCCCTCCACACGGAGTGATCAAACAGTTGACTAGCAGAACGATCTGGAAAGGTCGTCCACAGAGGGTGACAGGCCCGTATGCGAAAGTTGGCTGTCTCCGGAGGGTACCCTGAGTAGGTCGAGTCACGTGGAACCTCGACTGAATCGACGGGGACCATCCCGTAAGGCTAAATACTCCCTAATGACCGATAGTGAACAAGTAGAGCGATCGAAAGATGAGAAGAACCCCTGTTAGGGGAGGAATGTGAACCTGAAACCATGTGCCTACAAGCGGTCGGAGCGCTATGGCGTAAGCAATGCGTGACGGCGTGCCTTTTGCATAATGATCCGGCGAGTTACCGTCAGCGGCTCGGTTAAGGCCTTTCGGGCCGAAGCCAGAGGGAAACCGAGTCTGAATAGGGCGACTATTGGTCGCTGGTGGTAGACGCGAAACTGCACGAACTACCCATGAGCAGGTTGAACCGCGGGTAAAACCGCGTGGAGGACCGAACCCACTTGGGTTGAAAACCGAGGGGATGACTTGTGGGGAGGAGTGAAAGTCTAATCAAGCGCAGAGATAGCTCGTTCTCTCCGAAATAGCTTTAGGGCTAGCCTCAGGTAATAGGCAGTGGGGGTAGAGAGACTGAATTGGATGGGGGCCCTTCCCGGGTACCCCACCGAACCAAACTCCGAATACCATTGTCCGTATCCTGGGAGTCAGTCCGCGAGGGATAAGCTTCGCGGTCAAGAGGGAAACAACCCAGACCACCTGCTAAGGTCCCCAAGCAGAACTCAGTCACTAAGGAAGTGAAGTTGCAATGACAGCCAGGATGTTGGCTTAGAAGCAGCCACCATTTAAAAAGTGCGTAACAGCTTACTGGTCGAG
>CALAZQ010000353.1 GCA_937926325.1 uncultured Planctomycetaceae bacterium
CTGAAAGTAGGAGATGTGGACGCCGCGGCCGCCATAGGACCAGCCGCCCTCATAGCGGTTGCCCCAGGTCATCTTCGTTCGCATCCAACTCGTGTTGAGGTCAAGCCGCAAAGGGTCAGCCCCAATCTCGAAGATTGTGGTGTTCGACGAAATATTTTCGAGGCTATTTGTCGTTGAGGTGGCACCCGTCGTCTGGTTAAGAATGATTGGATTACTCTCAGCAAATTGCAAGTAATCGTTGTTTAAATCAGCGATAGTGAACGGTGACACCGGCTGACTTGGAATAATTTGGGGAGACAGGCCACCGATATCGCTCGATTGGCCAACCGGCACCGTCCGCGGAATCGTAATCCCCCAGTACAGCCGGTCGTAGTTGAAATAGATCCCGTCATCATCCCGCCGCCAGATGTTGTAGTTGCCGAGGTCAGGCGGGGCGAAGAGCTGAAAGTCGTAGAAGTCCTGATCGGGCAGCAGCGGCATCCAGTCGCTGGCCCGGAGCCTGCCCGCCGGCAGGGTTGCCGCCACGGCCGCCGCCAGGGCCAGTGTCGCCGCGGCAGCGGACTTGCAAATCTGGGCTCGGAGTCGGGGAAATCGCTTGTTCGTCGCCATTGCTCAGTCGTCCCGAGGATCAGGAAGCGGTCGCCGCCGAGGCGGCATGCTTTTTCGGTATCGGTTCTGCTGGTCGTTCGCATTGACGAAACTTGGAAATCTCTGCCGGTTATTGCGGTGGCACCACCTGCCGGCCTGCCCAGCTTGCCAAATCTTCCGGCAGGCCCGGCAGCAGCAGCCGCGGCCGGTGGCTGCTACAGTGAATTGATCCAAACCACGCCCGGAGGCTTTCACCATGCTGCCCCCCCTCGCCCGCCTGTCTTCGCTGGTCTGCCTGGCACTGCTGGGCCCCTGTCGCCTGGTCGCGGCCGAGGAGCCTCAACAGCTACCGCCGCGGGCAGCAACGGCTGAATTTCTGCGACTCAGCCGGGACGAGGCCGGCGAGCCGCTGGCCCTCGAAACAGCTGTGGTGCGATACACGGCTGCTTCCCGGCCGGGGAACCGGCCGATCGAGGTTGACCTGGTTGCCGCCGTCCACGTCGGCAGCCGAGAATACTTCGCCACCCTCAACCACCTCTTCCGCACCTACGACGCTGTGCTCTATGAACTGGTCGCCCCGCCCAACGCCCGGATACCACAGCCGGGCGGGCGGCCCAGCGGGGCGATCGGTACGGCCCAAAAAGGGATGACCCGGCTTCTGGGCCTGGAATTCCAGCTCGACCAGATCGACTACCGAGCCCCCAACTTTGTCCACGCTGACCTCTCACCCCAGCAATTCGACGCTGCCATGCGAAAACGAGGGGAGACCTGGTGGACGATGTTCAGCAAGCTGATGCGGGAAAGCATGGCCCGGGCCGAGGCCGAAGGACCAGAAGCCACACCCCAATCCGACCTGTCGTTCGGCGATATCTTCGGCCTGCTCTTCGGTTCGGATCGCGAAGTGCGGCTGCGGCGGATCCTGGCTGAGCAGTTTTCTGACATGGACGTGCTGACAGCTGCCTTCGGTGGCGAAGATGGATCGTCGCTGATCACCGACCGTAACGCCGCAGCGGTCGCCGTCCTGAAGAAGCAACTGCGGAGGGGGGGGCGATCGTTGGCGATCTTCTACGGGGCCGCCCACATGGACGACTTCGATCAGCGACTGCGGGCCGATTTTGGCATGCAGCCGCAGGAAACGGCCTGGTTGGAGGCCTGGGATCTCCGCAGGAAGGCAGCTGCGGACCAGTGAAATCTGTCGCTATGGCCTGCCTGTCGCACCAGCCTCGGCAAGCTGGGTAATCGCTCTCGCTGGCCACCGCTGCGTAGAGGCATCACCAAGCCGGCTGGCCAACGCTGAGGCATACCGACCATCGGCGGCCAGGGTCGCCTCGTAGCCCTCTCGAGCGACTGTCTCACCGACCGGATCGAGCTCGAAGACTCCGCAAAAGCCGGCCCGCAAAAGCATCTCGAGCCGGTCGGCCAGAGGCAGGCTGCCCTGCCCCGGCGGCAGCCGCTCTTGATCGGCATGCAGTTCCCCCACGCGATCAGCGATGCTGACCAGTCGGGTGTGGCGAGCGAGCCGGTCGCAGTCGTGAAAGGCCGCGGAGTCGTCCGCATAGGCCCAGAGATCGATCGCCAGCCCCACCTGCGGATGGTCAACAGCCTCGATCACTTCGAGGGCTTCCGCGAGCGTCGTCAGAAACCCACAGCCGGGGGCGGCGGGCGATCGAACCGGCTTGACCGCCAGGCTGACACCAGCCGCAGCAGCTACCGGAGCCAGTTCCCAAAGAGCGTGAAGCACCAACCGGCGGGCGTGGGAAAGCGTGTGCCCGCCCCGGCAACCGGCATAGACCACCAATGTGTCGGTTTCGAGCTGCTCAGCGGTGTCGATGGCCTCGCAGCAGTCGTCAACACTCTCCTGAAAGCTGCGGCCGTCACTGCCGGTAAAGCCACCGGCCCACTGGAGGCAGGCGACCCGCACACCAGCCTGTTTCAACAGGCTGCGAGCTTCAGTGAGGCTGAGGTCAGAGAGCTTTGGACGCCACAGCGAGATGGCGTCAAACCCGTGCTCAATGCAGTGGCAGAGCTCTTCAGGAAGTTCCCAACGCAGTGTTGTCAGCTGACTGACGGCAAACCGCAACGACGTCGTCGATCGCATGGCGGCGGCATCTCCGAAGCAAGGCATGTCCCGAATGATTGATGAATACGCGATGTTTTCCACCGAGGCTGAACCGCCTGTCTGCAGCCATCGGACGAATCGAATAATTGGGTCGCCGCCTCTGGTCGACATGCCGAAGACCGAGGCGGGGAATCCTCGAAGGGCAAAAGTATGGAGAGGTGAACCTCAGACTGTCCAGAGAAAATCTGTAATTCGACGCAGCTGCGGCAGTTCGTGCCAGCCACCGTCGCGACGGTGTTTTTTCACGGGAAAACCCGGGGCGGAATCGCTGAGCTTTTTTCATTTCAGCCAGCTTGACAAATCGGACGCGAGAGCGCGGCGTCTGCTGCCATGCTAGCTGTCCGTCGGACAAGCCCGCCAACGGCTCGCCCCAACATCTGCAAGCGTCGTCGATCAGTTCTCCAGCAGATCGAGGCAGATCAGTCGGCCAGCCCCACGGATGTAGCAATAGCCGTGGGCAATCACCGGCGCGGCCCAGCAGGGCGGCGCGAGGAGTTCACTCCCCTGCTCCGCGTCGACCAAACGACATCGCGACACAACCTCACAGCGGTCGGGCGTCGCCTTGATGAGCAGCAGATCACCGAATTCACCGAGCACGATCAAATGCCCGTCCACCAAGGTGCAGCTGGCCCGCCCCAACCCCCGCTCAGTCCACCGCAACTCGCCCGTCTTCCAGTCAGCACACGCCAGCAGGGCGTCGCCCGCATTGCGGCCGGTCGATCCGTAGAGCAATCCCTCGTGCAGCACCGGCGTGGCCCAATGAGACCGCAGAGCATTCCGAGGCCGGCTGCGGGGTGGGTCGCGGCGAACCTCGACCAACTGATCGTCGGTGATGGCAAGCACGATACTTCCCGGCCCGTAAGTCTCCGAGAGCAGCGCCTGCCCCTGCTGGACCACCGGGCTGGCGGCCACCACACTGAAGAGTTCGTCAGCCCGCCAGAGAAAGCTGTCGAGCGTTCTGCCGGTGACCGGATTGACCAGCAGCAGCCTGTTCCGCATCCAGGCCAGCAGCCTCCGCTCACCGTCGATT
Source organism: uncultured Planctomycetaceae bacterium (assembly GCA_937926325.1). Classification (GTDB taxonomy): domain Bacteria; phylum Planctomycetota; class Planctomycetia; order Pirellulales; family UBA1268; genus UBA1268. The sequence goes on from CALAZQ010000353.1 coordinate 3,738, forward strand.
ACCGTGAGCACCGGCGTACTGTAGCTGGCCAGTTCCTCGCTGGAACGCCAGACTTCGGCACCGGACTCGAGGGCAAAGGCGACCAGTCCGCTGTCGAGGCCTTTGACCAGATCGAGCCGCTGAGGATCGTCGGGAACCGAGCCGGGAGGACTGCCGCCAACCTGCACAATGATGAGCGGCTGCGACTGGTCACCAGCGGGCCACAACACGACCGGCGTTGCGGCGACGCCGAAGAAATTCTGGACCACGCTGTATCGCGTCACCGTATCGACCTGCCACTGCTGGCTGCCATCCTGCAGGGACCAGCAGGTCAAGAGGCCCTCCGCCCCATAGGTCACCACCCGATCGGCCACAATCACCGGCGCCGCCCGCGGCCCGCCGTCATAGCCAAACATGTCGGTGTAGCCAGTTGGGGTGCGACTCTCCCAGAGGAGCCGGCCGGTTTCGGCGGCGAGACACCGTAGCCGGTTCTCATCTCCGACCCGATCGAACACCAGGGCCACCCCCTGGGCGACAGCCGGGCTGCAGTAGCCCTCGCCGAGTTCAAGCTGCCAGCACTGCCGCGGGCCAGCCTCCGGCCAAGGCTTCAGGATCCCGGTGAGTTGGCTCCGGCCGTTGGCCGTCGGCCCGAGAAAAACAGGCCAGTCTTCACCGGGACGGGACCACCCCGGCAGCGGTTGCTGGTTCGAGGGTCCCTCCGCTGCCTCCGTCAGCACTGCGGCGGTTGCCAGCAGGACCACTCCAGGAATCAGGAACAACGACGCGTGTCGATCGCGTAGCATGCTGCGAAGCTCCCTCGCGTCGTGACAGGTTCATCTGGGGCCAACAGCCCCAGACAACACAAAGTTTCTTCCACAAATTACCCTAGGTTCTGTCTGAAAAGGCTACCGTTGGCCCGAGAGCGAGCTGCTTTGGCCTCTGGCAAGGACGGCGAAGCAGCCAGATTTGCAGATCTGGCGATGGAGCCGGACGCAGCCAGAGGGTAAATGAGCCGCTCGAAGCCAGGTACTGAGTTTTCAGACAGAGCCTAGCAGTCGAGGACAAAACTTTCATTTGCTGAATCTCATCACTCCCCAGGCGATCTCTCGAAGATAACGGGTGAGGGGCCTTGCCCATGCCAATCGAGCGGCGTCGGAAACCGAGCGCAGCCGGGATGGCGAAGCGAAGTTTCCGTCGAGTGAGCGAAGGACAGGAT
>CALAZQ010000354.1 GCA_937926325.1 uncultured Planctomycetaceae bacterium
TGCCGACTGCGACTGCTGCCCCGACTGGCAGCGGTACGCTATTTTTGACGTGCTGTTTTTGCAGCGGGACAACGCCACCAGCGGGGCGGTCATCGCCGAGCAGGATGTTGGCGGCCAGCTGCAGCCGCTGTTCACCACCCAGTCGCTGCAGGCGGCGACCGCACCGGGGGTGCGGTTGTTCTATGGGGAGCTGGGCCCGGACAACATCGGCTGGGAGGTGGGCTATCTCGGCGTCTATGGCATGTTCGGCTCGGCTGACCGGACTGATCCTGACAACCTCTCGGTACCGGGTGTGCTGGGGCAAACCGTGGCCGGCTGGTCGACCGCCGACGAGATTCGACCGACCTATGCCTCAAGCCTCAACATGGCCGAGTTCAATCTGTTCACCTACTGCTGCGAAACTGAGTGCCCGGAGGAGACCATTCTCTGGTCGCGTCTCGGCTGTGGCCGGTCATGCGTCTGCACCAACTGGCTGTTTGGCATCCGCTGGGCCGGCCTCGACGAACAGGCTGACCTCAATGTCCGCTGCTGCGAAGATGACCCCTTCACCGCTTACTCGGTCCGCACGAGTTCGCAGTTCATCGGGCCACAGCTGGGCGTCCGTAGCCGCCGCCAGTGGGAGAACTGGGCGATCGAGGGCTGGGCCAAGGCAATGCTGGCCGGCACGATCTTGAATTCCTCCGCCGACCCGGTCACCTCATCACTGGCACCGGGCGTGATCTATCGCGAGGGCCGCAATCTCAGTCGGGGCGGGGTCGGCTTCATCGGCGATCTCAATCTCTCGGCAGTGCGACGGCTGACCGACACCTGGTGGCTGCGGGCCGGCTACAACCTGATCTGGCTTTCTGGTGCCGCCCTCGCTCCTGATCAATGGGACTTCACCGACACGCCCACCAGCGGCACCACGCTTGTTGGCGGTGGCGGCCTGTTCCTCCACGGTGCCAATCTCGGCGTCGAGGCTCGCTGGTAGTACTGGTAATAGACGAGTCACCGGCAGCCGACGGCACAGTCCGGCGGCATGCGGCCAAGGGCGTGGAGGGAAACAGTCAAGCCGTCGACTCGGTCTCTTACATGCCTCCTCGTAGCAAACGACGCCCGATGAAGCGGGTGTAAGGGGTGGCTACGGTGATACCATTGTGGGTGAGGTGCCTGTTGCGCCCGGTCGTTTTGCCCAAGGAATCGCATAATGCTGCTCAACCGCTTCACGCCCCGCGTCATAAACCTCCTCCGGCTGGTCCCTGTTGCAATGATGCTGCTCGCTGCCGGTGCGAGCTTGAAGGCTGTCGCCGCTGAACCCTTCCGCTTCGAACAGGGTGACACCGTCGCAATCTTCGGCAATGGTCTGGCCGACAGGATGCAGCACGATCCCTGGGTCGAGACGGTGCTGCAGCACCATCTCAAGGGCCGCGACGTCCGCTTCCGCAACATGAGCTTTTCCGGCGACATGGTGAACAAGCGGCCCCGCAACAAGGGCTTCACCAATGACGAGGAATATCTGCAGCATGTTGCACCCGACGTGATCTTCATCATGTACGGCTACAACGAATCGTTTGCCGGGCCGGAGGGGGCTGACGCCTATCGCGGCGAACTCGTCAAGCTGGTCGAAAAATACCGCGATCTGCGAAAGCAAGACGGTGTCGCTGCCCGGTTCGTCCTCTTCAGCCCCATCGCCTACGAATCCACCGGCAATCGCAATCTGCCCGACGGCACCCGGCTCAATGCCAACCTGGCGGCCTACACCGACGCGACGAGGCGGGCGGCGGCGGAGGCGGGGGCCACCTTTGTCGACCTCTACGGACCAACCTTTCAGCGGTTCGCCTCCAGCAGCGAGCCGCTGACGCTCAACGGGATTCACCTCAGTGCCGACGGCTACTGGGAACTGGCCGGCATCATCTCAGAAGGCCTGCTGGACAAACCGGCCCCGGCCCGCCCCGACCTCACCGGCCTCTACGATGCCGTCACAGACAAAAACTGGCATTGGCACAACCGCTACCGGGCGACCGATGGGAACGATATCTGGGGCGGTCGCTCGACGCTGACCTTCGTCGATGGCCAGAGCAACGCCGAGGTGCTCAAACACGAACTGGTCATGCTCGACGTGATGACCGCCAACCGCGATCCGGTCATCTGGGCCGCAGCGGCGGGCCGCAGCATCAAGCCCGATGACTGCAATGTGCCGCCACCGGTGAAGGTGATCTCGAATGTCGGTGGGGGCAGCAAGAGTTCGAGCGCTGCGAAGGAAGGGAGTGTTGAATACCTCAGCCCCGAGGAGAGTGCAGCCAAGATCAACGTGCCGGAAGGCTATCAGCTCAACGTCTTCGCTTCTGAGGAGATGTTTGAAGACTTCGCCAACCCCGTACAGATGCAGGTTGATAGCAAGGGCCGGCTCTGGGCCGCCTGCTGGAACACCTATCCCAAGTGGGAGCCGCTCAAGGAGATGAACGACGCGCTGGTGATCCTCGAGGACGACGACCGCGACGGAGTAGCCGACCGGCGGAAGATCTTCGCCCACGTTCACAACCCGCTGGGCTTTGAGTTTTGGGGGGGCGGCGTGGTGGTGACCTCGGGGCCGGATCTGTTGTTTCTCAAAGACACCGACGGCGACGACGTGGCCGACGTTCGCACGATTCTCCTCCAGGGCCTGGGCACCTCTGACACTCATCATGCCGCCAACAACCTGATCTATGGCCCCGACGGCGGCATCTATTGGCAGAGTGGTATCTTCCTGGTGCACAACCACGAAACGCCGTGGAAGCAAAACCTGAACATCGGCCAGTCGGGCATGTACCGGTTCGACCCGCTGACCTTTGCGATCTCGCCCCATGCGGCCAACTCGCCCAACCCCCACGGCACCAGTTTCGACTACTGGGGCTATTGCTATGCCAACGACGGCACCGGTGGCCGGTCCTACCAGGTGCGGCCTGAGGGCAACGGCTTCAAGATGCATGAACTCCTCACCAAGGAGTTTCGGCCGGTGGCCGCCGACGAGATTCTTTCATCGGAGCACTTTCCCGATGAGCTGCAGCAGGACTTTTTGATTTGTAACACCATCGGCTTCCTCGGAGTGAAGCAGTACGATCTCGACCGCGAAGGGAACGGCGAGAATCGGAAATTCGGTGAAGTCTGGGGTACGCCCGGCCTTGAGCTGCTCAACAGCGAGGACCGCAACTTCCGGCCGACCGATGCCATCGTTGGGGAGGACGGGGCGCTCTACGTCAGCGACTGGCAGAACGTGATCATCGGCCACATGCAGCACAACATCCGCGACCCCAATCGCGATCACACGCACGGCCGAATCCTGAGGCTGACCGTGAAGGACCGGCCGCTGCAGCAGCCGGTCAAGATCGCCGGGGAGCCCATCGAGGTGCTGCTGGAGAATCTCAAGCATCCGGTCAACGGGGTCCGTCACCGCAGCCGGGTCGAGCTGAGCAGTCGCGACTCCGATGCCGTGATTGCCGCCACCCAGCGGTGGATGGCTGACTTTGACCCCAACGACGAGGCCGAGGCCCACCACCTGCTGGAGGCCCTCTGGCTGCACCAGCAGCACAACGTCAAAAACGAAGACCTGCTGCAGAAGCTGCTGGCTTCAACCGTCAGGCACGCCGCCATGGCAGCCAAGACGGTTGACCACTTCTGGCACACGGTCGATGCCACGGGGTCGAGCGGCTTTGCCGCCCCGGCCGCCATTGAGTTTGTGAAGTTTGACCCGCCGAAGCACCTGGAGAAGGCTGACCAGAAGGCCTATGAGCTGGGCTCAAAGGTCTACCAGCGGGAGGCCCACTGCGGCACCTGCCACCTGACCCACGGTAAGGGCAATGGCCTGATCTATCCGTCGCTGGTCAACAGCCCCTGGGTCAGCGGGAGTGAAGAGCGGCTGATCAAGATGGCCCTCCACGGCATGTGGGGGCCGATCACCGTCCATGGCAAGACCTACTAGCCGGCCCGAGGGGTGCCGCCGATGACGGCCTTCCGCAACCTGCTCAACGATGAGGAACTGGCGGCGGTGCTTACCTTCGTCCGGAACAGCTGGGGCAACGAGGCCTCGGTGATTGCGCCGGAGACGGTCAAGCGGGTGCGGGCCGAGACCAGCGGCCAGACCACCTTCTGGAATCCGGCTGATCTGCTGGCCGAGCATCCGCTTGAGCCGGAACTGTTGGCAGCCTCGGCCGCCAGCAGTGACGATGTCTTTTCAAATATCGAACTTGAGAAGGAACTGCTCGCTGCCGCCCCGGCCGAACTGGCCAGCGTTGCTCTGGCGAAGGGTGATGCCGGCCGCGGCAAAACCATCTTCCTGAAATCGGCCGCCGCCTGCGGCACCTGCCACATGCCTCCGGCCGGGGGCATTCAGCTGGGCCCGAAGCTTGATGAACTCAAGACGGTGCTCACCCCGGTGCAGCTCATCGAGTCGGTGCTTTATCCGTCGAAGCTGATCGACAAGGCGTACGCCCAGGTGACGGTGATCACGGCCGACGGCCGGCAGCAGACCGGCCTGCGGGTGTCCGAAACCGCTGATGAGATCGTGCTGCGGAATTTGGCCCAGTCGACCCCGATGGCCTTCCGGAAGGCGGACATTGACGAGATGTTTGAATCGCCTGTCTCCCTGATGCCGGAGCACCTGGTCCGGCAGCTGAAAGACCGGCAAGAGTTCAACGATCTGATGCGGTACGTGCTCGAGGTCCGCAGGCGGTGAACCCCCATTCGGCTGCCCTCGGCTGCAACCGCCCCGGGCGTTGAGTTGCGACGGAGTCCTGCCTGCTCAGTGTGCCGACCGCGGCTTTGATGTGGCTGAAAAATCGGTCTTCATTCGCCGTCGCACCGCAACGGGGGAGCGGCGTCTCCCGAAAGCCGGCTTTTCGGCTATTCTTCAGCATCTGTTGGTTGCGAAAGTGTTTGCTTCCCCTTCTTTCCCGATCGTTGTTCCCTGGAGAGGACTGTCGTGTCGAGCATCTGTGATCTGGAAGATCCCCCGTCGGCAGCAGCCGTTGACAATGCCCCAGCCTTCATCTCCTCTTCGAAGAAACAGTATCCCACCAAAGCCGAAGTGCTCGCCGCCATTCCGGCGGACTGCTTCGATCGCAACCTGATACGGTCGTCACTCTACCTGCTCGCCTCATTGGCGATGACGATCGGGAGTGGAGCACTCGCCTACGCATTTATTCCGCTCACCTGGTCATGGCTGCCTGTCTGGATTGCCTATGCCGTTGTTGCAGGAACAGCAGCCACGGGATGCTGGGTCGTCGCGCACGAGTGTGGCCATCGGGCATTTACGAAACACAACTGGCTTCAAGACTTGATCGGATACTGTCTACACAGTGCCCTCCTGGTGCCCTATTTTTCCTGGCAACGCAGCCATGCCCTGCACCATGCCCGCACCAACCACCTCGATCTTGGTGAAACGCATGTGCCACTCCGTGACACGACGCCGAGCGGCAAAGCCTGGCGGTGGTGGCAGGAGACAATCGGCGACGAAGCGTTTGCCATCGTTGTGATTGCCATTCACGTCCTGATCGGCTGGCCGCTCTATCTGCTCACGGGCGCTACAGGTGGCCCGGCCCGGGGTGTGACCAATCACTTCTGGCCGGCCTGGCCATTCTCTGCGGGCCTCTTCCCTGGAGGCTGGGCCCGCAAGGTCTGGCTGTCCGACATCGGCGTCGGCGGCATGCTCGGCCTGCTTGGCTGGTGGATGTATTCCGCAGGTGTTCTTCCGGTCCTCGCTCTCTATGGTGGCCCCTACCTGGTGGTGAACTTCTGGCTCGTCTTGTACACCTGGCTCCAGCACACCGATGTCGACATTCCGCACTTCGACGACGAGGAATGGACCTGGGTCAAGGGCGCCTTCATGACGGTCGATCGGCCCTACGGACCGATCCTCAATTTCCTGCACCATCACATCGGCAGCACGCACGTCGCCCATCACATGGATGCGCGAATCCCACACTACAACGCCGTCAAGGCGACGCGGGCACTTCGGGAAACCTTTCCGGAGCTCTACCGGTACGATCCGACACCGATCCCACAAGCGCTCTGGCGAGTGGCGACGCGATGCCACGTCGTGTCGAAAGTGGACGAGGGATGGACATTCGCCCAATGACACCCTGAGCCTGCCTCACCAAAACCTTGATCGGCTTCAGGTTTACTGGTCGGCCTGCCCCTGTCCGAGGTTACTGCAGATTGATCTCTCGGTAATGTTGCGTCACAGGCGAGCAGGGCGGGGCAGGGTGTCCGTGCGGCCGTCGCCTCGGTTTCCGGAAGACGAGTCAAGCCAGGGCTTGGCTTTGCAGACACATTTATGCTGGGCCAACGTCCAATGCCGGAGGTGGGACTTGAACCCACACGCCCTTGCGGGCAACGGATTTTGAGT
>CALAZQ010000355.1 GCA_937926325.1 uncultured Planctomycetaceae bacterium
GTCCGGTAGTGTAGCCGGCCCAGAAAAAAGGCTCCCTTATCGTCGTTGCCTGAGACGAAAGCAGCGTCGGTCTCCGGCGTCTTGAAACAAGACGGAGGGCAGGTCGAGGTGTTGATCAGCGGCGGGAAGCCTTTCGGTATGCTTACGCGTCGCCCCCCCGGTTTTTCCCCTCCACCCCGCCATCTCGCCACGGTTTCCGCAGCATGCAGTCCGGTGATGTTTCTGCTGTGCCGCTCGGCCTGCGGGTGCTGGTGGTCGAAGACGATGCAGCTTCACGGGATGCGATCTGTCGCGGGCTCGCCGCTCATGGGGGCGTCATGCTGGAGGCAGTCGACGGCGTCGGAGCCTTGCAGCAGGCGGCGGTCGGAAAGCCCGATGTCATCGTGCTCGATCTGATGCTGCCGATGCTGGATGGCGAGCATGTGATCCACAGACTGCGGCAGACCAGTGACGTGCCCATTGTCGTGGTCTCGGCCAAGCGAAGTGAAGTCGACCGGGTGCGGGCCCTCGACCTGGGGGCGGACGACTACCTCGTCAAGCCCTTCAGCCTGCGGGAACTGGTGGCCCGGCTCCGCGCAGTCCTGCGGCGGACGCAGCGGGCCGCCTCGACGGTTGGTCTGCCGGCAGGGTTCCTCCTGGATCGGTCTGCCCGGGCGGTGCTGCAGGACGGACAGCGGGTGCCGCTGACCCCGCAAGAGTTTGCCGTCCTGGACCTGCTTGTCCGCAACCGCGGAAAGATTGTGTCGCGGGGGGAGATTGACCAGGTGATTCACCCTCACGGTGAAGCGGACGTCAGTAATGTCATCGACGTGATCATCCTGCGGCTGCGCAAAAAGCTCGGTCGCGATCGGATCGTCACCCGCCGTGGCCAGGGCTTTCTGATCGATGCTCCGGTTCAGGAGGACTAAGCCGATGAGCGGAAGGCCGACACGCCAGCCGCGGCCGGCTCCCTTCGCGGCGTTGCGGCCGCTAGCCTGGCGATCGCTGCGGCTGCGATTTGCCGTCTCGTTTGCCCTGCTTGCCATCGCCCTGGCGGCAGCTGCCCGATTCGTCCACTATCGGGCGACCGTTGAATTATTGGCCTGGCATGTGGACGAGCTGCTGTGGGCGCGACTTGCGGGCCTGGCCACTGAGCGGGCGGTCTCGCCGCTGCCGGCGGCGGTCGATGCAGACCTGCTGGAGGTGGTCCTGCCCGATATCCGCACGGCGAGCGACCGTCGCCCCTCGTTGTTCCTGAGGAGTGTGATTCCTGCCGAGGCCGATCCCGGGCCCGACAGCCCGGACTTTTCCTGGTTTGCCGGGGCCTGGGATGCCAGTGGTCGGAGGCTCTTTTCCCACCAGATACCGGCCAGCCTGGCGTACCGTCCCCTCTGGGAAGAACAGGTTGACCGGCTCTGGACGAGTCGCGATGGCCGTTACCGTCTGGCTGCAACCCGGGACCGCTCCGGGACGCTCCTGGTCGTTGGTACGCCGACGGCCTGGCTCGCAGAAGCCGGCCGGGAAGCGGCTTTTTTTCATGCCTGGACGCTGGCGGTGGCCATTCCTCCCGGCCTGATCGGCGGCTGGCTGTTGTTGGCCTGGCTGCTGCGGCCGCTCGATCGGATCACCCGAACGGCGGAACGGATCGGGGCTGGTGAGTTTGGCGAACGGATCGATCTGGCCGCCGCCGATGTGGAAATTGCCGGACTTGCCACGACGCTCAACCTGATGCTCGACCGGCTCGATCAGGTTCGCGAAAAGCTGTCCCGGTTTGATACCAATCTTGCCCATGAAGTCCTCGGCCCGGTTCACGGCATTCTGCTCCAGACCGAAGTGGCCCTCGACAACGAGAAGAATCCCGCCGATCTGCGGCACGCTCTGACTGAGGTCCGTGTCCTCGGCCACCGGCTGGAAGTGATCTGCGAAGCGTTGCTGGCCTATGCTCGCACGGTGCTCCCAGAACCGGCGGCACTGGCCCGGCTCGATCTTGAGCCGATCATTGACGCCGCGGTGGGCCAGGTGAGCGGCCTCGCCGAGGCCGAGCAGGTGAAGGTTCTGACGCGATCGCGGTCGGCGGTTGTACGGGGCGAGGCCGATCTGCTTCAGCAGGTGTTTGTCAATCTGCTGACAAACGCCGTGTTGCACAGTCCGGCCGGTGCGGGCGTGGAGATCGAGGTCGGCCCGGCAGAGGATGGCATGGCGGTGCGAGTCATCGATCATGGCAGCGGCGTCAGCCCGGCAGACGCCTCGGAAATCTTTGAACGGTTTTTCTCCGGCACCCACTCCGGAAAGCCTCAGGCCGAAGGCCGCCCGGGGCGACACGGCCTTGGCCTGGCCATCTGCCGCAGCATCATGCGGAGCCACGGCGGCGATGTGACCCTTCAGCCGACACCCGGCGGCGGTGCGACGTTTGAGGCGCGGTTTCCACGGACAGCTAGAGGTCGAGGCTGAACAACGCCTCGGCCACGCCGAGGGTGGCCGCGTCGAATCGTTCCTCGCCGACGAACATGCCGCTGTCATCGAGAATCCAGGCGAAATAGCCCCACTCGCTGACATCGAGCACCCGGAGGCGGCCGAGGTCGTCCCGGGCAGCTGCCACCAGGGTCGCCGACCCGCGGGTCAGCGGGATGTCGCCCTGCCAGTAGGCGTCGTTGCGGCTGATGCTGATCGGCTCGCCATCAGCATCCTGCACAAAAGCAAGCCCGGTGGCCGGGTCAACCAGCAGGCTGACAGCAGGTGTGGCTGCAACCACGGTGAGCGGCGGAGGCGGCGGCATGGCTGGCGATTCAGCAACGAGTAATTCCGCCACCGGAAGCAGCCTGAACTTGGCTGGGCCGATCGTGGCTGCCGTGCCCTCGGCGAACAGGCCCCAGTGGTTGTCACCCCCCTTCCAGGCTTCATCGGTGAAGTTGAAATAAAACATGCTGTCAAAGCGGCTGGCTGGTCCATAGACGTATTGCGAGACGCCCTCGTAATAGGCCTGCATATTCGCCGGGTTGGTCACGGCCGGGTCGCCGCCCGTCCCCTGCCAGCCGGTCTCACCCAGGATGAGTGGCGTGTCGGCGAGGCCCAAGTCGACAAGCATGCCGGCCCAGGCAGCTTCGTCGGCCTGCAGCACCTCAAGCTGTCGCTGGGGCGTCCAGCCTGGGTTGGTGCGGTTGCCGAAGAAGCCGGCGTACGCATGCACGTTGATGAAGTCGAGCGCTGCCAGCAGCCTGCCGCCGTCCTGATTCCAGAAGCTGCTCCAGGGACGAAATGTCTCGCCGGAGAAGTTGTAGGTGAGTGGCAGGTCGCTCTGCTGGCGGAAGTGAGCCACCTGGCCGAGCAATTCATCGACCGTGAGGTTGGAACTGTTCCAGTCAGCCAGCTGCTCGTTCCCCAGGCTCACGGCGAGCACATGCTGCCGGTAGGGCCCGATGATGGTGAGCGCCTGATCAATCAGGTCATGAGCTGTGCTGTCGGTGCTGATCCAGATGCCGACCTGCACCTTCAGCGGCAGGCCGAGCCGGTCGATAGCCTCGAGGATCCGGCCCGTGTAAGCGTCGCTGCCCCAGGTGCGGATCATCGTGAAGCCGAGCTCGACCACCCGTCTGAGGGCACCCTCCAGCCGCTGCTGGTCGGGCAGGCTGCCAAGCGAGCCGACAGAAAAGCCGATGCCCCGGGTCGATTCCCAGAAGGCCCGATCGGCAACGGTCAGCTCGGAAACTGGTGGGCTGACGGGTGACGACGGCTCGGGTGGCAGATCGGTCGCTGGTGGCGCGGCGGGGCGGGGGTCGACCAGGGTTTCTCCGATCACGCTGAAACTGGTCTCGGCCGAGCTGGAGTTGCCGGCAGTGTCGGTGGCGACGACGGTGAGCGTGTAGCTCCCCGAGGCCGGCGGGGTGACCAGCAGCCGCCAATGCCCATCGGCGGCGACGATGCGGCCCTCGTGCCACGCCCGGTCGCCAAAGCTGCCGTCGGGCCGGAGGTAACTGCCGCTTTCGTGCTGCAGGGCAAGCTGAATCGCAGCCACGCTGGCAGGGGCGGCTACCGTGCCGTAGATGCCGACCTCAACGCCGGACCGCATCACCACGTCAGGGGTCGGCCAGGCCAGTTGCAAGTCGGGGCTCTCCGGGCTGGCTGTGGGCGGGGCGGCGGGTGAAGCTGGCGGCAGCAGGGGTGTCGCTGGCGGTGGCGGTTCTTGGGGTTCCGGCCCCATGGCCGGGTCACCTGCCGGGGGAGTGATTGGATTTTCGGCAGGTGGTTCAGCTGGCGGT
>CALAZQ010000356.1 GCA_937926325.1 uncultured Planctomycetaceae bacterium
GCGTCGCCAGGCGGAAGCCGTGCATGCCCTTGGGCATCCGCACGGTGGCGTTGCCGGCTCGCAGAAAGGCCTGCAATTCATCCTGCAGGTCGAGTTCGCCCGGTCCCTCGAGGGTGATGACGACGCCATTGCGCAGCGTCAGTTCGATGCCGCCACTCAGCAGGGCGACAAGCCCGGGCTCCAGTGGCTGCCCGACCCACAACGGCCGGGCCGGATCGCCAGGGACGAGAAAGTGGACCCGGGTCACGTGGGCCAGCGGCGGACGTTCAGCGACCGGCCGATTCGCGTCGGGCTGGAACAGCCCGCTGGCAATCGCAACGACAGCAATCGCCGCGGCCGTGAGAACTGCAAGGCTGAGACGAACCGGCCGCTGCCAAGTCGCCGGGGCCGACGGTTGCCCGACGCCCAGCTGGCCGTCAACCCCGGCCGCCCGAAGCGACCACCGATCAACCGGATCGGCAGACCTTGCCAGCCGCGCAAGCCCGGCCGATTCGTCGCTCAACTCATCCAGTGGGGGCAGGCTGGGAGTCAGCAGAGTGGCATAGTCGTAATAGAGGCCGGCGTGCAGGGCGGCGAATTCACGGAATGCCTGCCGGGCCGCTTCGCTCTGCTGCAGCAGGTGGCCGAGCCGCCGCTGTTCCCGCTCGCTCAGGCTGCCGTCGGCCAAGGTGTTGAGCAGGGCAGCAAGTTCGTCGGGAGACCAGTCATCCCGGCTGCTGGTCGGAGCTGAGGGCTCGCTCATACCACCGCCTCTTCAGCAAGTGTTTTTGTCACACATTCAAGCAGGACGTGCCGGATCCGCCGCAATCGATCAGAGAGCGCTTTGGGGGTGACCCTGATCGCCGCGGCCAATCCGGCGACGGAGGCGGCTGGTTCGTATCGCTTGACCAGGAGGTCGCGCTGGTCAGGTGGCAGCTTCTGAAGGCAGGTGGCCAGGGCCAGCCGCCGGGCGTCGAGGACAGGTTCGGCCGCCGTCGCCTCGTCTGCGAGGGTGCGGGCAAGGGCGTCGTCAAAAACCAGCCGCAGCCGCTGCTGGCGTTTGAGGGCGGCGAGCGTCTGAAACCGGGCAAACTGCAACGCCCAAGGCAGGAAATCTCGGCTGCCGTCGAACGCCTCGGCTTTCTGCAGCAGCACGAGGTTGGTCTCCTGGAGAATGTCGTCGGCGTCGGCCGGGTTCCAGACCAGCGAAAAAATGAAGGCATGCAGCTGCCGCTGCGACTTCGTGAGCCGGGCGACGAAATCATTGGAAACAGGCATGGATAGCGGGAGCCGTGGTCTCGGAATCGTCAAAGGAATTAGCCGAAGTGCCCGAAATTCCGCAGCAATGCCAAAAAAAAGTTGCAGCCGGTGCGGAAAACGATGCGGTTCGGCTAATTCTTGACGGCTGCTGCATTCGCGGCCGCTCATATCATGGCATTTCGCTTTTTTGGGGGTAGCTACCGATGCTCTACCAACGCTCAGGGATAGCCAGGCCGGTGGCCAAGCAGGTTCGGCCGGCCGCTTTTACGTTGATTGAACTGCTTGTGGTGATCGCCATTATCGGCGTGCTCGTCGGCCTGCTGCTGCCGGCCGTTCAGGCGGCCCGGGAGGCGGCCCGCCGGTCGTCATGCGGCAACAACTTGAAACAGCTCGGCCTGGCCATGCACAGCTTTCTCGATGCTCATCAGCGTTTTCCCCCGGGCAGCATGCTGGGGAGAGCGCAATTTGGACTGAGTTGGATTGCCGCAATTCTGCCGCAGCTGGAAGAGGAGACGATGTTCGGCAAGCTTGAGGTCCAAACCCTCTGGTCGACAACTGACAACCTTGGCATGAACAACTCTGGCTCGACGGCGAAGCAGGCGGCCTTGAAGGGCTTCCGCAATCCCATGCTGGTCTGCCCGTCGAGCCCAATTCCGAGTGTTGAAGCGATCAGCTACGGCGAATCGCTCCGGGCGAGCTATGCGGGCATCATGGGGGCGAGCGACACGGCGTGGGGGGCCCCATCCGACCGTTGCCCCGATAGCGATACCGGTCACGCGGTCAACGATCGCTACGACTGTTCCAACGGCGTTTTGCCGCTTCCTTTTGATGACCCCACGTACACGTCCCTCAAGGATGCCGCGAGCAGCAATGGCGGCAAGGGGCCGGTGTTCAACACAGGTGTGAAGCCGGCCCAGATCACCGACGGGCTTTCGCATGTCCTCGTGATCGGTGAGCAGTCGGACTGGGGGGTCGACGCCGACGGTGACCAGAACGAATGTCTCTCCGGAGGGCAATTCGGCTGGGCGATGGGCGGGTTTATTCACGGCAACCATTTTCCGAATGGCCAAACGCATAATCTGACCCGGGTTGAGCGGACGATCGGCACCCGGTTGTGCAGCAAGACGAATGCGTCCGGTCGGAGCAACTTCGACAGCAAAATCGCCTTCCGCTCGGCCCATGGCGATGGTGCTCAGTTCGCCCGGGCCGACGGCTCGGTCGGCTGGGTTGCCGATTCGATCAACCCCACCACCTACAAATTGCTGGCTATCCGTGACGACGGGCAGCCGACCGGAAATGAGTAGACCGATGGGAGGACACGTCATCACGTCGCCACCGCGTCCGCCGTGGTCGCCCCTGAACAGCCGCTGCGTGCCGGTCCGCTGGGCGATTGTGCTGTTGCTCCCGGCGGCGGCCATCGGCTGCGGAAAATCAGAGATGGCCGCCGTCAGCGGCCGGGTGACCTTCAACCAGGCGGCGGTTCCCGATGCGGTCGTCCGGTTCATCCCGTCGGGCCACCCCGAGGCCTTCGGCCGCACCGATGGCGAAGGGGTTTATCGCCTCACGACGGTTCGCAAGGGTGACGGCTGTTTTCTCGGTGAGGCCCGGGTGGTGATCGTTCCCTGGATTGAGGGCTTTGAGCCCCGGGCCGACGACGCTGTCACCGGTCGCAAGCCGCCGCCGGTCAAGCCCCGCCCCGACATTCCGCGGCGGTATCGGCAGGCGGCCTCTTCTCCGCTCACCGTCACGATCACTCCCGACGGTGAAAACATTCACGATTTCGAACTCGCGGACTGATCGGCGACGCTGCTGTTCAGGCTCTCCTGCGGGCGTTCACTTTCCCTGTTGAGGATTTCATGACAACAAGCTGCCATCAGGCCGCGGGCTGGCGGGTGTGTGCGCTATTCTTGTTCCTGCTGTTGCCGGCCACGGTCAGGGGCCAGATGACGGTCAACCATGGCATCCAGGCCGTGCCCGCACCGCAGGACAAGGCAACGGGCCGCTCGGCTGTTGTGATCGATGGCAACCTGGCCGACTGGGACCGGTCTGGGGCGATCCTGATCTGCAGCGACGTCCGCAATCTGCGGCAGACTGAGGCCGTGACGCTGGCGATGATGTATGACGCTGAGCGAATCTATCTCGCCGCCTCGTTCAAAGACCCGACGCCACTGCGGAACGGCCACGTCCAGACCGACTTCAACGGCTGGGCGGGCGACTGCCTGCAGGCTTTCCTGCGGTTTCCCGACCGGATCGCCAGCCTGGTTGCCTGGTACGACGCCGGCAACGGCCGCCCGGCCCTGCAGATTGGCTATGGCAAAGATCCCGACCATGTCTTCGGTGGGCCTCAGGCTGAGATTGCCTGGCTGGAGGACGGCCGCTTCACCGGTGGGGCTGAAATGGCCTTTCGCAGCCACGAGGACGGGGCAGGCTACGACCAGGAAATGGCCATTCCCTGGTCGCTGCTGACGGCCACCATGCCGCAGCCTGGTGATCGGCTCACCGGTAGTTTCATCGGCCTGTGGGGGGATGGCCGCCGGTCGCTACCGGTTTCTCGGGCACAGGACAATGTGTTGCCCGACCACGTGCCGAGTGTCGATCTGTACAACCGGCTCGATTCCTGGGGGGCTGTCCAACTGTCGCGATCCGGAAATCTGCAACTGCCGACGCCGCCGTGGGACCGGGAGGAGGCCGCCACCACGATCAGCAATCCGGTCACGATCGGCTATCGTCTGCCGGCCGACGGCCCGCTGCCGCAGACCTATCGGGTGACGCTGGCGATCACCGCACCGGATGATCCCGATTGGATTGTCAGCACCTTTGTCGCGGGTGGGGTGCGGACGGTCACCGCCGCGAATCAGGGGCACTTCACCGACACCTGGGATGGGCTCGACGACAACTTCATGCCGGTGCCTCCGGGTGAGTACGGCGTGAAGGGCATCGTCATGCCGGCCGAGGTCTGGGAGCCGGACGGCAAGCCGCATACCCTGCGGCCGAGGT
>CALAZQ010000357.1 GCA_937926325.1 uncultured Planctomycetaceae bacterium
ACGATCTTGCGGCGGATCCGCGGCCGCTGCCGATCCCCGCGTGGGCGGCGCGGGAAGCGGTCCGACGGCGCAACGAGATGATCGCGGATCCTGCGATTGGAAAGACGCACGATGAGGCCTGGGCAGAGATCCGGGCCGGCGGTACCGATGCGACATGAAGTCGCTGCGATACCACCCCCTATTTGCGGACGACGTGCTGGAGGCCGCAGGCTGGTATGGCGCTCAAAACCCAACTCTCGGCAATACCTCAGCAGCTTCTGCTGACGGTCGTATTGTTTGAGTTCGTCGAACGGATCGTAGCCGAGGTTACCAATGCGATGGACAGTGGTTCTCGAGCAGGAAGCAGACGGCGGGTTCGTGGCGACCGTGCCGGCTCTGCCGGGATGCGTGAGCCAGGGGGATTCTCGGGACGAGGCGATTGCGAATGTCCGTGAGGCGATCGCGGCGTACATCGAAGATTGCCGGGAGTCGGGCGAGGCGGTGCCGACTGACGGCGGGCAGGAAATCGTCGAGGACGTGCAGCGATGAAACGAACGAATCGATTCGCGGTCTGCGTAAACGACGCCGGTGCTCCCGGGTCGCTCAAGGTTCGCAAGATGTACCGAGTGCTCGACGACGCGGAGGCCGAGGCCCACGGTCTTGTGCGGGTGCTGGATGAGTCTGGGGAAGATTATCTCTTTCCCGCGGAGTGTTTCGTGCCGGTCGAGGTGCCGGGAACAGGGAGTTGACAAGAAAGTGTGCGGGCGTACACTTCTGGTTGTCAACAAACCTTTGGCGTCGTCAGACCCCTGCGGGTTGCTCGCCGCAATGTTGAGCGAGAGGCCTGATCCGAGAGAAAGCCATGAACACACTCAGAGCGATCATCATTCCGTCGGGAGGCGAAAGCTTCTACCAGGCCCAGCTGCTGGAGCTCGACATTGCCGTTTCGGCGATGTCGGTGGATGAACTGTTTGCAGAGATCGAGCATTCGCTCATTTTGGAGTATCACCTTGCGAACCGGCACGGAACGGTTCCATTCGCGTCGTTCGTGAATTGCGTTCCTCCGAAGTTTGAGGAACTGTGGAAGTCGGTCGGTGCAGATTCAACCGGTGTGCGAAGCTTGGATATCCCCGACGAGGTCGCGGACGCGCTCTCGAATGTCCTTCATACCGGCAACAAGCAGATTGAGATTCGATCGCATCGGCTCGCAGCATGACCGATCGCGTGCCGGAGCGGTCTTTTAACCGCATGACGTGGGGCGATTTCGTCGCTCTCCTCCGCCCTCACGGAATCACGGTCGAAGTTTTGCCGGTTTTGGTCAGATCATCGCGTGGGTTGATGGTGCCCGGATATCACCTCGTGCGGCACGAGCCAAAGCCGACGACGACGTATCCTCTCCCGCTCGCCTACCGAAGCAGTGCCCGCGTTGGTGCGGAAGTGATTTATTCAGTGTGCCGTCATTTCGGGATTGAGCCACGGTTCCCCGGCTGGCCGCTGATCATGTGAGCCAACTGGCGGCCGATGCGGGAGGCGGCGGGGGCTTGCACGGGAAAACCTTGACGCATATACTTGCGTCCACTACAACGAGCCGGTGGCCCCCACGACCGGGGCCCGCGGCTTTTCGACGCAGGTTCGATCGCAGGAAGGAGGCGGAGCATGGTGAGCATCGCGGGATTGACCGAGCACTACAAACAGGCGTTTACGGAGCAGCAGGCGAAGATACTCGTGGAGGGGGCCGTGGCGATCGAGCACGATCTCGTGAACCGAGAGGACTTTTCCAAGCTGACCGCCACGGTCGAGCGGCTGGCAGACCGAATGGACGGGCTCACAGGCGGGATGGATCGCCTGGCCGTCGCACAGGAACGCACGGAAGAACGAATGGATCGCCTGGCCACCGCACAGGAACGGACGGAAGAGCGGATGGACAGCCTCGGTGAACGGATGGAGGAACTGGCCGGTGCCCAAAAGCAGACGGAAACGCGGATGGATCGCCTGGCCGGGCGGATGGATGCACTGGCCGAGTCGCAGCAGTCGATGCAGCGGACGTTTGAGGGGTTTATGGTGCGGACCGAAGAGCAGTTTACGAGCGTACGGAAGGAGATGCGGGAAGGCTACGACCGGCTCGACAACAAGTTCGAACGGCTCGATCAGAGACAGGACGCGATCGAAAAAAAGATGGACGCCTCGTTTGCCGACGTCCGCAAGCAGCTCGGTGGGCTCTCGCTCTCGGTCGGCATGGGGCTTGAAGCCTACGCCCTCGACAAGATTCCGCGGCTGCTGGAGATGCACTGCGGCTTCAAGACCGAGACGGTCTGCCCCGAGACGTTTACCGACGGCGGGAGAGTTGAAGAGATCGATGTGGTGGTGCGGGGAAACATCGCCGGCCGGCCCGTGGTGGTCGTGTGCGAGGTGAAAACCAACATCTCGCAGACGGAAGTCCGCGGCTTTTTCAGCCGCGTCGACCGGGTGCGGTCACGGCTCGGCTGCGACGACGTGCGGGTGTTGTTCTTCGGCTACCGGGCCGCGGCCGAAACCCACGGCATGATCGAAGAAGCCGGCGGCTGGCTGGCCCTCCCCGCGGGCATCCTGCGGATCAATCGACAGGCGGGGTGAGGCGGGAGCA
>CALAZQ010000358.1 GCA_937926325.1 uncultured Planctomycetaceae bacterium
GCAAGTTCCTGCTCAACATCGAGAACGAGAGCCTGGCCGGCTTGAACGACAACGAAAAACTGGCCCTGGAGACCCTCGGAGCCCGCAAGCCCTACACCCCGCCACCGCTGCCACAGCCGGAAGGCCCCGGCCGCAAATGGACGGTGGAGTCAGTGCTGGCCGCCGCCGTGAAAGGCATGGGCAAGGGCAGCCGGAATTTTGACCATGGCAAGCGGACCTTCGCCGCTGCCCGCTGCGTGATCTGTCACCGGTTTGACGGCGACGGTGGGGCGACCGGCCCCGATCTCACCCAGGCAGCTGGCCGCTTCAAGCTGAAAGATCTGGTCGAGGCGATTGTCGAGCCGAGCAAGGCGGTCAGCGACCAGTACCAGGCTCATGTGATCCAGACCTCCCGCGGCAAGGTCTACACGGGCCGCATCATCAGCGAAAACGAAAAGGAGATCACGGTTGTCACCGATCCCGAAGATGCCACCAAGTTCGTCGTGCTCAAGCGGGATGAAATCGAGGAGATGTTCGCCGCCAACCAGTCGCTGATGCCGGCGGGGCTGCTCGACCAGCTCAATGAAGCCGAGGTGCTCGATCTGGTGGCCTACACGTTGTCCCGGGGGAATCGCCGTGATGGTCGCTTCAAGCGGTAGCCGGGAGAGGCTCCGGCTGTGTCGCTCAATCTCAGCGAGACCATCACCCGAGCCTTTCCTCAGGGGTACTTGACCTGAGGGGGCAGCGCTCCAATAGTTCCCCGATCCGGCACGGCCGCCTTTCCTTTCGTGGAGGCTGCCATGGCCGAACCGGGAACCCTCGTCAACACCGGCCGCAGCACCAACGGCCTCGAAATTGCCGGCCTGTCGCTGGCGGCTGTCCGTGAGTTGCTCGAGCCGCCACCGGGGCCGTGCCTCACGCTTTCGCTGCCGACCCACCGGAACGTGCCTGAGAACCGGGTCGATCTGCCCTCCTATCGCCATCTGGTCGAGTCGCTCGACATGGCCCTCTCGCTCGCCCGCAGCCGTGACGAGATCGAGCGGCTGCTGCGGCCGTTCCACCAGCTCGCCTCCGACCGCCGGTTCTGGGAACACACCCGCGAGGGGCTGACGGTGTTTGGGGCTGAAGGCTGGGCGCGGGTCTTCCTGCTGCCCAAGCCGGTCAAGCCCCTGGCCCTGGTCAGCACCCGGTTTCATACGCTGCCGCTGCTGCGGCAGGCGGCGGCGATCGACCGCTTCAATGTGCTCACGCTCACCAGCCGTGAGGCCCACATCTATGAGGGCCGGTTCATCGCCGGGGCGGTCGATCCGCTCGAGCCGCTCGAGCTTGAGCCGGTGCCCCTCCGCGGCGTGGCCGAGCCGGCCGGTCAGCCGCTCAACCGCTCGAGCGTCATCGACGACGAACTGCTGCAGCCCCACCGGATGCGGCGGCAGATGAACGCGGCCGGGACCGTGCATGGCGGGTTCCGGGGCAAGCAGGACGATATCGACACCGACACCGAAATCTTCTTTCGGCATGTCGATGAGCTGATCCGCGAACGGGTCTCGCTGCCCGGCGGGCTGCCCCTGCTGCTGGTCGCCTTGCCCGAACTGGCGGCGGTCTTCCGGGGCCTGTCCCAGAACCGGCTGCTGCTGGAAGACTACGTCCCCAAAGACGTCCACCTGCTGCCACGCGCGGAGATCGCCAAGCTGGTGCAGCCAGTCTTCGCCGCCGACCGCTGCCGGCGGATTGATCGCGAGCGGCGGCTCTTTGAACTGGCCCGCGACCGGGGCCTGGCCGCCGGTGACCTTGCAGGGATCGCCCGGGCGGCGGTGGCCGGCCGCGTGGCCACGCTGCTGGTGGAGGAAGGCCGCTTCGAGCCGGGCTGGCTCGACCGGACCACCGGAGCGATCCAGGGTGATGGTGAAGTCCGCGACGACCTTGCCCGCCGGGGCGACGCCCCGGCAGTTCGCACCGAGGACCTCATCGGCGCGGTCGCCGAGACGGTGCTGCTGCACGGCGGTGAGATTTTCTCGCTGGAGCACGGCCGCATGCCGACCGACAGCGGCCTGGCGGCGATCTACCG
>CALAZQ010000359.1 GCA_937926325.1 uncultured Planctomycetaceae bacterium
AAAGCTACTACCGCCACCTGCCCCTTTTCGGGCCGGCAGGTGCTGCGAACCGCACAGCAACGCCGCCAGAGCACAAAATCCAGCTAAAAAGCGAGCGATAGTATTTTGGCTAATTGAGAGTTGCGGCTACAATCAGCCAAATGATCCCTCGAGACGCTCAGAACACCCTCGCAGAGCTCGCCGCCGGATACCCAGTATTGGCAGTGACCGGCCCGCGACAGTCAGGCAAAACGACGCTTGTGCGGGTCGCGTTTCCCGAGCATGACTACGCCAACTTGGAAAACCCGGCCGAGCGTGAATTTGCCGAAACCGATCCGGCCGGATTTCTACGGCGGTTTCAAAGTGGCGTCATCCTTGACGAAGCCCAGCGGTGTCCCCACCTCTTTGAATGGCTGCAGGGGATTGTCGATGACAGTCAGCAGCCTGGACAGTTCATTCTGACCGGTTCGCAGCAGTTCGGGCTCCTCTCGGGCATCACGCAAAGCCTTGCCGGCCGCGTTGCCCTGGTGAACCTGCTGCCGCTGGCTGCAACGGAACTGCGGGCGGTATCGCAGCTTCCAGCCACGGCAGACGAGGCGGTGGTTCGGGGCGGCTATCCACCGCTCTTCGACCGGCCGCTCGACCCCGGCATCTGGTTTGCGAATTATGTGCAGACCTATCTCGAGCGGGATGTACGGCAACTGCTCAACGTTCGTGATCTTTCGCAGTTTCAACGGTTCCTGCGGCTCTGTGCGGGGCGGTCTGGCCAGCTCCTCAATTTGAGCAGCCTCGGTGACGATGCCGGGCTGACCCACAACACGATCCGTGAGTGGATTTCCGTTCTTGAAGCCAGCTTTGTGATCCATCGGCTGCCCCCGCATCACCAGAATTTCAACAAACGGCTGGTGAAGACACCCAAGCTCTACTTTCACGACACCGGGCTGGCTGCATGGCTGCTAGGAATCGAATCGGCCCAGCAACTGGCAACCCATCCCCTGCGTGGGCCGCTGTTCGAGACCTGGGTTGTCAGTGAACTGCTCAAGCGGCGGTTCAATACCGCGCGGCCAAGCAACCTCAGCTTCTGGCGGGATCGGTCGGGCCATGAGGTCGATCTGTTGCTTGAAACGCCCGAGGGCATCCAAGCGATCGAGATCAAGGCCACCGCGACCCCGGCATTAACTGCCCTTCGCGGTCTGCAGCATTGGCGTGCCATGGTCGGCCAGGTTGGTCCACGGCCGCGGCTGATCTACGCGGGCGAGAGCTTCCAGCAGCGGGCCGATGCTGAGTTCGTGCCCTGGAACATGGTGTGAAGCGGTAGGCCTGAACTGGCCGTAGCCGGTCGCCGGTTCGATTCAGCCGGCAGCCAGTCCGCCCCACTGCCGCACTGCCTCATAGGCGACAATCGCGGCGGTGTT
>CALAZQ010000360.1 GCA_937926325.1 uncultured Planctomycetaceae bacterium
GTCCTTCAGCCATCCAGCAGGATCTGGGGCTCGCCGTCGCCATCGGCGTCGGGGATGAACATGAAGTCGGGAGCCGCGGCCGCCCAGACGCCGCCGAAGCCGACGGCCAGGCCGCTGAGCAGGTTCAGCCCTTCGATGAACACCTTCCGTGAGTCGAGCACGTGGTCGCCGTCGGTGTCTTCGAAGATCAGGATGCGGTCCTTGGCGTCGGCGGCGGCGACCTTGTGCGGATAGGCATAGCATTCGGCCACCCACAGCCGGCCGCGGTCGTCGAAACACATCCCGATCGGCTGGCGGACATCGGGCTCGGCCGCGAGCAGTTTCACCGCGAAGCCGGGGGGCACCGACATCGCCTGTGCGGCCTCCCGGGCCGGGAGGCCGTGGGCCAACGCTCGCGGGACTGCATGGGGGGCGTCGACTGAGGCCTCACGGGCCGCAACCCGCGTGTGGCCACTTGCAGCGAGGAGGGCCACGCATCCGAGCACCGCGGTAAATCGAGGCTGTGCCATAGATCGTGCGCCGAGGGCGAGAGCGAATCACCAATCATGAAGAACTGAGTTTCGCATCCCCGGCTGTCGCCGGCCATGAAACTTTGCGCCAGCGACTTGAGATTTTTCACCGACGCCCGCTGTGGAAGCCCCATTGACGATCGTGAGGCAGGTCTTTCCCTGGCCCTCACACCACGCGGCGACGTCCACAGTCGCAAGGCCTTGGCTTCAGCCCACGTCCTGCATCGGCCGCACCCGCGGCGGCGGCAATGGGCGACCGGTCGCTTCGAACTGCGCTACGACATCTTCGACGACCTGCTCGAGATCGGCATACAGCCGGACAGGATCGTCGCCATGGATACCGGAAATGAGGTCGGGGCATTTGCCGACATAGACACTGTCTTCGGCACTCCACTCAACCCACTTGTGGTAGACGTCAGTCTTCTTCATGGATCATCTCCAGTGCCTTACGAACCTGCTTTTCCTGGTAAGGCTTTTCATCGTCCCCAGACTGGCCGCTGATGGTTACTGCTGCCGGATACCGCTCATGAACGAACTTCCGATGGGATCCCTTGCCAGCCCCCGAAATTTCCGAGAAACCGTGGGTTATCAGATCGGCGATTATTTCCCGCAGCTTTCGCGGCATTCGATTGGTGTCGCTCCCGGGGTGGTTTCAGTGTATCCGATCACACGCAAAACATCCTCCAGCCTCTGCCGCTGCATGGCGCCCGCGCCGCGATGGATCTCCGTTTTCCTGAGGGGTGGTCGGCGGGAGGTATGCTTGCGGGAAAACTCTATGACTGCGCCAACCCGCCGACTTTTCGTCGCCGCCCTCGTGGCGCTCGCCGCGACCAGTTCGCCTGTCGTGATCGTCGCGGCGCAGCCTGCGGCGGCCGCGCGGCTGCCGGCTTTCGGCCAGGGCCTGATGATCGGTGAAGTGACCGCCACCAGTGTGATCCTGCAGGCACGGGTCACCAGGGGCACGACGCTGATCGATGGCGAGAGCTTCTCCGACGGCGACCGGCTGCGGGATGGTGACCTGCCGGGTGCCAGCCAGACGGTTTTGCTGTCGTATCGGGCTGAAAGCGACGAGGCAGCCCGGTGGGCTGAGCCCATCACGGTCGATGCCGCGCACGACTGCATCGCACGGTTTGTCCTGACCGACCTCAAGCCCGACACCGTGTACCGCTGCACGGCGCACATCAAGGGAGACCCGCCACTCGACCCACCCCCCATGGTGACGGCGCGGTTCAAGACCCACCCCGGCGAAGAGGCGGCTGCACCGGTCCGGTTCGTGATGTCCAGTTGCATGAACTACGACACGTTCATGGGAAGTGACAGCAGCGACGCCAGCCAGGGTTCCACGGGCGACGACCGCAGGCTGGGCTACCCGGCCGCCGCCGCGGTGCTCGAGCAGAAGCCTGACTTCGTCATCTTCGCCGGTGATGTCGTCTACTACGACAAGAAGCCGCGAGTGAAGACGCTCGCCGACATGCGGGCCAAGTGGCACCGCCAGTACAACCTGCCGCGGATGAGGGCACTGACCGCGGCCGCACCGGGCTACTACCTCAAAGACGATCACGATTTCCGCGCCAACGACTCCGACACCGAGGGGCCGGCCTTCCCGCCGCCCGACCTGGGCATCAAGACCTTCCGCGAGCAGTGCCCGATCCTCGCGCAGGGCGATGATCACTCGCCAACCTATCGCACCCACCGGGTCTCGAAGGATCTGCAGATCTGGATGCTCGAAGGCCGGGACTACCGCAGCCCGAATATGTCGCCCGACGGCCCCGACAAGACGGTGTGGGGCGAGGAGCAGGAGGCCTGGCTCAAACAGACCCTGCTGGCGTCAGACGCGAGCTATCGCATCATCATCAGCCCGACGCCACTGGTGGGCCCCGACGACGCCTACAAGGCCGACAACCACACCAACCCGCGGGGCTTTCAGGCCGAGGGGCAGGCCTTCAAGCAGTGGGGAGCCGAGCACGGTCTGTGGGGCAACACGTTTGTGCTGTGCGGCGACCGGCACTGGCAGTACCACTCAATCGACCCGACCGGCCTGCACGAGTTTTCATGCGGCGCGTTCAACGACGAAAACAGCCGGATGGGACGAAAGCCCGGCGACAAAAAAAGCACCGACCCGGAGGCGCGGGTGACGCAGCGTTTCACATCGCCCCGGCCGACCGGCGGGTTTATCACGGTCACCTGCGAGACCGCCCCGAAGCCTCGACTCCGATTCGTGTACTACGACGACCTGGGGGCAAAGCTGTACGGCTACGAGCCGGGCCGGTAACAATCGCCTGCGGGCCGGCGGATCGGTCCATAGGGGCTTGATTGCGGGTAGCACAATGCCGCCCCGAAAACCGCTGCTCCGCGGTGTCAGCACATGCGGTGGCGGCGTCGGGGTCGCGGATCAGGCCGCGGCCAGCGGGCGAAACTCGTCGCGATCGACATCAAACTGCCCGAGCGACCGCAACACGTCCATCAGGCGGTCTGGGCCGCACTGTGACGGATCAACGATCTCGATCCCGATTGCGCGGCCGTCGGCGGCTCGGTCGATCAACAGAGCCGGATCGAGCCGCTCCGTCGTAGCCACGCGATCGCCTTCCTGCCGCGGCAGGTAGACATACGCTGCGATTGGCCGGCCTCGACGATAGGTCACCTTCAGCGAGATCCGCGTCATCATGCAGTCACCTTGTATGCGGTGATCACCACGATCACCCGATCAATCTCATCTGGCTCGACAACAACTTCCCACGCATCGCCGTGGTGAACCGTCTCGACAATCCACCGTCCGAACGACCTGCCGGGCCGCAGACTGTCCGCGACTTCCATCATCAGCCGAAGTTCGGCCTCCGCGAAATCACGATCAATCATCCTATCCAGCACGTGCGGACTCAACTCCAGTTCAAATTCCCACCAATCAGGCGGAGTCGGCAGCGGCATGAACGCACCATCGAAGCCCAGTTCTCCCAATCGATTCTAGCGGCTGTCAGCTCCGTCGCCTGCGGTTCGGCGGATCGGTCCTTTCGCAAGGGCCCTGATTGCGGGCGGCAAAACGCTGCTGCCAGGGCCAGAGCCAGCCCTTAAAGCTGAGTGACGATTTGATGCTCGGGGCCCGCACGGCGGTGGCCGTAGCTTGCCGATCCATCGCCGGCCAGGTGGGATTTTGGGCCCGTCTCGGCAGATCGATCGAGCCGCAGCTCCGTCGGGATCGGTCCATAGGGGCTTGATTGCGGGTAGCACAATGCCGCCCCGAAAACCGCTGCTCCGCGGTGTCAGCACATGCGGTGGCGGCGTCGGGGTCGCGGATCAGGCCGCGGCCAGCGGGCGAAACTCGTCGCGATTGAGCTGGACGAGAGCATCGGCAAGCCGGGGTGCCGTGAAGGCGAAGCGATCTGCCCCCTCAGCGAGACTTCACGTCGAAGTCAAAGGTGTTTGTGTCCACGGCGTCGCCTTCCACCGGAGCGACCTCCACCATGATGGTCGACTCCGTGTTGAAGGCCGGAGCAATCGTCTCTCTCGCGTCCTGCTCACCGGTCTGATCCGGCTTACCAACCTCGACGGGCGAAAAGATTCTCACCGTTTTCTCGCCGGCGTACGCGGCGGCCTTGTAACTGCCATCGGTGATTTGCGCACGGGCCGGCGCGATCGCCAACGCCGCGTCATTCACCCCTTCGAAAACGATTTCCCCAGTTGCCAAGGGTGCGCCGTCACATCGCACCGTCCCCTCCACCGGATGAAGCTGCGGCAGCTGTTCATTTCGCTGGTGCGTGGATCCCGTTGGCACGACTGTGGCCGCAAGACCAACCAGCATCCCAATCACCACGCGGCGGTTCCCATGCACTTGCATACCTATGGAAGCTCCTGATGAATACTGCTGAGTGCCGCGGCATTCGGCGGCAACATGTTCCTGGAGATGAGCCTCACGCCGGGCGCGTGAGGCTTCGTTCGTTGACGCGGGTCACTGGCTCACTGCGTTGCCGTCCGCCTTGGCAGCCAGAGCTGCCAGCACGGCATCTTCAACCGCTTCATTGAGAAAGGCGGTCGCCCCATCGACAAACAGCACATGGACTCCCCCCGGGTGTCGTGACCTAAGGGGGTAATTATTGCCATTTGGGCACACACCATCGCTGCAGCGATTCTGACCGTCGGGGCCGGTGAAGGATTGTTGCGTGTTGATTCGATAGCGGATGGTCGTGGTGTTAAACACTCGTTTTCCTGCCGCGCCAGCACCGTTGAGATTTTGCGAATTGCTGTTCGGCCCCTGACAGCCCGCAGCGAATCCATGTTTTTCGCCCGGCCGCCAATCCTTCTCTTCGTCGGCACCTCTCACTGGGGCAGATACCTCGCCCACCATGATCGTCTTGGAGAGGCCGTCGGTGATGTTTTTGAACTGAACCTTTGAGTTGAAGCTCATCACGCCATTACGGGCATGAGGGCCATAAAAGGTACTGTAATATTCACTGTTTGACTGCCCGCCAAAATTGTTAATGTGACCGGCGATCGCCGCATAGTCAGGGACCATCGAGTTCGGCGGCCCAGTGCTCACCGTCTGGAGGGCAGACGACGGACAGCGAAACACCGAGAATTGGGGAGAGCCCGCACCGTCACCGACGAGGTTCGTAATAGAGGCGTCGTTAAATGTCTTGTCAAACGGCCATTAAGGGGTTTCTCAGCCGTGAGGCCGCGGCCGACATGCTCACCTGGCAGCACAGCGGATTCTCAGTCGATGCCAGCGTTCGGATCTCGCTTGCTGACC
>CALAZQ010000361.1 GCA_937926325.1 uncultured Planctomycetaceae bacterium
CACGCTACGTCTACTCGACGCCCGGAATAGGTTCACGATCAATGAGTTTTCAGCCTGCGCCAATGGCCGCCGCCAACTCCCCGTTGCCATCCCGCAACTCCAGCGCAACGGGTCATTCTTCCTTTGAAACCAACTCAAAGCGAAAGCTATTGCTTCCTTTGCCAACCGTGGCACTGAGGCCACTGGTTTCAACTGTATTATATCGCTGGGGCACGATGACCTTTGGCCTTACGGCCGCAGCCTCGTCCATTAGCCGCTGGTGCTCGGCGGTGCCATACCGCGGATCATCCGTTGAAAGCTCAAGATGTGACGTGTCCGGGTACTCGACCTTCTGGATAGTTACCGCGTATTCCCCCTCAGCAGTGCCAGTGCCGGGACGTGCTGCCTGGGCATTAAGCGTGAACGACCCGTCATCCTGAGTCATTCCAGTTGCCCCCATGCCGCCAGAAGCTGTGGGGCTAAATCGCACAGTGGCTCCGCCAAGCGGGGCTCCATCAAGTGTGACGAAACCCTTGACGTATTGCACAACCGGTCCGCCTGATTGCCCGCAGCCAGCGACGCCACCGAACAACAGGCACATGCCGGCAAGCCAGACATGCGTCTGCATAGACATGTATCTCTGCACTGCTTCAGCCTTTCATGGTACAGAATGCGAACGAATCATGACCTCATCGACGGAAAACCCCGCCAACCAGCCGCCCATAACACCAAAAAGCGATGGCTCCCGATGCCGAAAAGCAACCCTACCGGGCGAGCAGGGCTCAGTAATTGGCAGCCTCGCCCCCGCTGATAGTGCCGAGCGCACCGAGGACACCCCGCTGCGAGGGCCCCGTGTAAGTCGCGCCCCCAACGGGGGCTGCCGTTGGATCACCAGCATCAATTTCGTCACTGTAGAACCGTACCGACCCATCAACATGGGTCATCATCGCGCCGCCGGGGTGATAGCTACTTGCCGGCAGAATTACACTCGCTTCAGCCCAACGGCTACATCTGGCGTAATTTGGCGCAGCAATGGTCCAAAATGAAGTATAAATAACCTCGGCATCCGACCATCTCCCACCCACAATCTGCCCACTGTTACTCCAAGCACTTGAGTATGTTCCATCAGACTGAATCAGGGCGTTGCAGTCCGAGGGCGGCGTGTTGCTGCCGACTGGATTTTTATTCCCGAGGGCACCCTGCCTTGAATCATTACTCGTGTCGCCAATCCGCACCTCACCGAGCATGATGGTCTTCGATGTACCGTCAGTAATGTCCTTCATGCGGAGGTATTGGTAGCTGGGATTAGCAGTCCCCCACCCACCACTCACACCGGTCACACCAGGCCCCCTTCGTGCCGCCCAGTCATGAGCGAGAAAATAATCGCCCCGGTTGATATGGTAGCTGGTGCGGCCGTGCGGTGAATTACTGTCGGGCGCTGTGTTGACGTCAGATGGGCACAGAAGTGCCGGAATACTTTCCAGAAGCATCGGGAAATCTGGCAGCTCCCACCAGGGTGCGGGGTTAGGAAATGATCTTATTTCCTCAAAGAGTCGGTCGTGTGTTGTCACCTGCTCGAGATAAGGCAGCAGGTTTGTGTAGAAGCTCCATCGCTTTCCATTGCTATGTGACAGAATCGCCCTTAGCTCATGCGTGTTGCCCTGAGCGGGCAAACGCTTGTTCACACTTTCATAGTTCAGAATCGCCAGTTGGACCTGCTTCATATTGTTGGTGCAGGTACTGCGCCGAGCAGCCTCGCGGGCCTGCTGCACCGCTGGCAACAACAGGCCGACCAGCACGCCGATGATGGCAATCACGACGAGTAGCTCAATCAGCGTAAAGCCACGCGACTGCTGCGATGCAGCGCGGGCCGTGGGGATTTTCAGGCTCATCGAACACATCCTCCCGAGATACGAAAAAACGAAAAAATCTTCCCACAAGAGATACGCCAAACACCCGAAATCCTTACAGGCCATCCTTAGGAGGGGAGTCCTCTCTTCGTAAAAATGGAGGGGCTGTCTCTTGAACCGGCTTTTTTTGAGCAATTGGAGAGCGTGTGACGCATTGCCGGAGCACGTCTTATCGTCAACCAGCCCGTGTCGTCACTCGACAGTGTCGCTACCAATGCTGCGCCAGCCGACGCTCCGCCCGCAGCCGACAGGCCATTCGATGGTGGCAATCTGAATCCGCAAGTACGCGACAAGAAGTCGACTCCGCCACATGAGGTGATCTTCGTTCGCACGTTCGACCAGCAGCGTTCCACCATCCGCGGTGGAGATGAAAACAGGATGACTGGACAAGCACCCTCATTGAGCCAACGTTTCCGGGGTTGCTAATCGCCGCATCCTGCGGCGGCAGACGTTTTCCACAGTCTGCTGGGGCTGTCGATGAAGGCAGAGGCCGGCAAGAAGAAGCCCGCCAAACCGTCAACTGCCCGATAGGACGAACGCCCTTCCAACGAGATGCATCGCGGCCTTCGCTTGATAGACTCGAGAGTGGATCAAATATTCCATGCCAACGTTATCTGCAGGCTGCAATCATGAATCGACCGTCTCATTCAGCCCTCGGGGCCTTCAGCTGCATCGCTGGACTCGTGATGTTCAGCCTCGTGGCAACCTCGTCGGTATTTGCCAGTGACGCGAAGTCACGGCCCAACATCATCGTGATCATGGCCGATGACCTGGGCTACGGTGACGTCTCCTGTAATGGAGCAACGGCGATTCAGACGCCCAACATCGACGCCTTGGCGGCCAGCGGCCTGCGGTTCACCAGCGGTTACTGCTCGGCCTCCACCTGTACGCCCACCCGCTATTCGTTCCTGACCGGCACCTACGCCTTTCGCCAGAAGGGCACCGGCATCGCCCCGCCAAACTCGCCGGCCATCATCCAGCCGGGCACGACAACCATCGCCTCGCTGCTCAGGGACGCTGGCTACACGACTGCCGTCATTGGCAAGTGGCATCTCGGCCTCGGTGAAAAGAAGGGCCCCGACTGGAAAGGCGGCCCCGACTGGAATGGGGACCTGAAGCCCGGGCCACTCGAGATCGGCTTTGACCGCTGCTTTCTGCTGCCGACCACCAAT
>CALAZQ010000362.1 GCA_937926325.1 uncultured Planctomycetaceae bacterium
CGGGCGGTTGCTTGGGGGTGATCTTCATGGCGACGCCCAATCAACCGAGGCTGACGATCGCTCCATTGATCTGCACCCGCGGGCCCTCCATCTTGATGCCACGGCCTCCTTCCAAGGACAATCGCCCCCAAGCCCTCATGGCGATGTGTTCAAACGCGTTAAGGGCCAGTGATCCGACCGTGGTTCTGCACAATCCGTCAACTTCTGTGTTGAGTTGCCCATATCTCAGATTGCCGTCCAGGATATCCTGCACGACGTGCTGGGCGACGAGGTTTTTGGTGCCCAGCCACTCGTCTGCTTTTTCGATGAAATCCGCGTTCTCCGTTGCGGTTTTTGTCCTTTTGTGCGTGGAATCGAACTCAGGCGACTTATCGACAAACGTATATTTATTGGCATAGCTCGCGACAACTTCGAGCGATCGATTGAGTTTAAACTTGGGGCCGATGAAAGCTGACACATCGCCCGCCATCTGAAAGGAAAAACTTACACCGACCAGCGTTTTAACACTCGCCCCCACATTCGTTGAAAAACTCAATCCCGTCAACGCACTGTTCGAGATGCCGTGCTGGAATGAGTTCTTGTTGCCAAACTGCAGCGATGTCGAATCGCCCGTTTGTTTCGAATTGCTGTTTCCGACCTGATTCTTGTTGGACGGGCCCGTTACATCGACAGATGTCACCCCGGGGAGGGTCCCCCAATTGGAAAAGTTCGATCCAGAAAAATTCCACTCTGACATAACAGGTATTCCTCGCGGTCTGAGACTCGTTGCTGCTCTCAGTCTGGTGTTTCAGTATTGCCGATGATCCACCAGTTGTTTTGATACTCAGTCAAGACGGTGACCGATTCCTTGTCTTGCTGAGCGTCAAAAATCATGAAGTTTCCCGCCACGTCATGGATCACGGTCTTCACGGCGTGGTCGGGCAGCGGCCGCGGCGGCTTGTGGTCAGCGTTGTAGACGCCACCCAACACGAGCGGCCGGTCGGGATCGCCGCCGATGAAGGCCACGACCACCTCGCAACCCACCACAGGCAGGAAGGTCGCGCCCCAGCCACTTCCGGCGAAGACCTGCGCATGCCGCAGCCAGCAAGAGCTCTTCTCGTTGTCCTGCCCCTGCCGATCCCAGTGAAACTGCACACGGACGCTCGCATATTCGTCGGTGTAGGGCACCCGCGGATCCTGGCCGACCGGCCCCACGACCACGGCCGTCTGCACGCCGTCGATGCGGGGAACGCGGGCGGTCCGCGGCGGCCGATAGTCGACGTCGGCGGGGATCGCTTCGAACGAGCAGGTGCAGACGCCCCCCAGCGGGCCAGCGGCCTCTGCCGGCTCGATGACAAGGTCGATTGCCGTCGTCAGGTACGACGCGTTCTGATCCCCGCGGGGATGGCCTTCGAGCTGAAACGTCCAGCCGGCCGAAAGGCCGTAGCAATGCGCCGTGCCCGCG
The DNA here is from genome assembly GCA_937926325.1 of uncultured Planctomycetaceae bacterium. Taxonomy (GTDB): domain Bacteria; phylum Planctomycetota; class Planctomycetia; order Pirellulales; family UBA1268; genus UBA1268. Next base: position 1,445 of record CALAZQ010000362.1, read on the forward strand.
AAGAACCTGCCACCGCAGGCCCGCTCAGCCATGCGAATCTTGGCGAGCGTGGTGCCGTCGGACTGGTTGACAAAGAAGCCCGGATATTCAAAACGCTCGAGATCACCGTGCGGGTAGCTGTGGCCGGCGGAATCGCTGCCTTCAAGCTTTGCCTTGGGGTTGGTGAAATTGTAATCCTTGAGGACAACCTTGCCCGCCGTCATCCGGCGGCCCGCCTCCCAATGAAAGACATGCTCGGCATTCGCGTTGGTTGCGGTGGTCGTGGAATAGCGGATTGTGTCGTACCCAGGAAACGGCCGGTACGAGTGGTGCGAATCGACAAACACCAGGGTGTGACTCCCGGCCGCGTGTTCAGTGTGGTAGCCGATGCCGAATCGCTGTGTCAGCCGATTGACAAAATTGAGTGTGGTCTCGTCGTATTGCACGCAGAATTCGAGCGTTGGCAGGCTGCCGATGACGCCCGCGAGTTTGTGATCAGCAAAGCCCAGGTTGTTGAAAACCTGCGTGAGGATGTCTGTCGGCGTCAGCTGTTGGAAGATCTGGCAATCACTCGCCAACTCCAGCAACCGGATCCAGGGTGTGATCAGAAACCGATACCCAAAGACATCGCCGAGCCGCCCTGTCTGCCGCGCCTCCAGACAGATGCCAGAAAAATGCCGCGTGCCCCCCGACGGGAGCGGCACGCTCACGGTAATCGTCTGCCCAAGCAACGCCTCGAGATCGACCTCGCGATTGGAGCTGACAGCGTCGATGACCCCTTCAAACGGCTCACCAATCGCCTCGCGGTAGCGAAACGCCCGCAACCGGAACTCGGCATCGCCAAGCGGCGTGGTGACTGTGATCCCGGGGATGACCGAAGCGGCGGTGGCGAGTGATTCGGTCATACGAAATGAAACCGCTAGGCTTGATGCGCAGGAGACTGTCCAGAATCGCTCATCAAATAGCCTTCGCTATCTGCATCACCCGTCGCCCGCAAGCAAACCGAGGCCCGCCGCTCTCTCCATACCGACGACACCGCCCGCTGCCCGTCCGATCGTCGCTCGGAACGCCACTTTCGGCAGCGGTCAGCCGAATGAGTGAAGCGGCGCAGCAGGCGACACGGTTTGATCAAAAAAATCCTATCTGCCTATGGTAGGCTCGCCTGCAACTCTGTGAGAAGCCGCGGGAGTCTACCATGCCGGGAAAACTCGTCAACTCAGGATCGATGCTGCAGTGCACCATGGGTTCCGCCCCAGCGAGCCTCGCCGTGGTCGTGCCCACGGTGACGGCGGCGACCCCACCCGGGGCAAACATCATGGACTTCGCACCCATGGCGAACATTCCCACCTTCGGCATGTGCCAATCCCCGGCAAACCCCGCCGTTGCTGCCGCGACAGCCGCTGCGCTGGGCGTGCTCACCCCCATGCCCTGCATGCCCGCCACCACCCCCTGGACCCCAGGCGTTGCCACTGTGCTGCTCCGCGGCATGCCGGCCCTTGATGCCTCGAGCAAGTGCATGTGCGCTTTCGGTGGGCAGATTTCGATCACCACGCCCGACGTGGTCGTCGACGTCGGTTGACGGCCTGGGGCGGCAGTTCGCCAAAAACTCCCGGAGTCGGCTGTGGAAGGCGTCTGCAGCGAGCATCACCGGGCCGTTCGACGCACCGAACTTCGTGGCAAGGAACCACTGCCCGAAGCCCGTCGGCGTCGCCGCCGACGCGGTCGAGACCACTTGCCGGCGGCTGGCGGTCTGTGGACCAATCCCGTATACTTGACAGAGTGAAATTGCTTTGAAACCGGACTCGACGTCGTCGGCAGACACCCGGCCATGGCCACCGCGCAACACGACTTCGCCAACTCGTATCTCACCGTAGATGAACTGCTCCGTGAGTCGCCTGAGCCGGCCGCCGCCAGCTTCTTCGGCCCCGCCCACATTCTCGCCGTGGAGGGCCGTACCGTGCTCCTGACGCACGACGACGGTCCTCGCCGGGCGCGGCTGGCCCTTGCCCAGAGCTACCGGGCCGTGGCGGGCGACGAGGTGCTCGCCATCGGCCGCGGGGATGACTGGTACGTGATCGGGCTGCTGCAGGGAGCGGGGGAGACGGTACTCACCGCCCCGGGCGATATCACCATCGCAGCGCCGGCCGGCCGGGTCGCGATCATGGCCCGCGACGGCGTGTCGCTGCAGGGATCGCTGGTCGAGATTGTCGCGGAAAAACTTGAGTTTACCGCCCGCCACGTCTTTGAGCGTTTCACCGACCTCACCCAGTGGGTGACCGACGCCGTCCACAAGCGGCTCGGCCGCGAGCGGACCCACGTGGAGGGTGACTACGACCTCAAGGCTGGGCGGATCACCGAACTGGCCGACGACGACGTCTCGATCGATGGCCGCAGGATCAACCTCGGGTAGCCACTCTTCTTTATTCCGCGTTTGCAGGTGCCGTGATGTCTTTTCCCGCGAGCAATAACGGCCCGGCCGGGATCTCAATCGCCCACAACGACGTCTGCAAGACGCCACTGCCTCCGACAGACCCTGACGCGGCAGCCGCGGACAGGGCGACGGAAGTGCCGGTGCCCTACACGAATACCGCCGTTCTTCAGCAGGCAACGCTGCCGACCCTCTCCCAGAAGGTGTTCATCGTCGGCAAGCATGCCGCCACGACCAATACCGAGATCGGGATGAGCAGTGGTGATGAGGCCGGCACCGGCGGGGGCATTGTCTCGGGCAGTGTGGCCGGACCGTGCCGCATCAAGACCGGCAGCCGCAAGGTCTTTGTCGAGGGTCACGGCGCGGCCTATCTCGGTGTGCTGGTCGGCCACAACAACACCGCCAATAGCAACATGCCGGTCGGCCGGCAGGAGCATGCCAGTCAGGGCAAGGTCTTCGTGGGACCGTAACTATGAGCGTATCGAGCGGAGTGGGAGTCGTGTCATCGGCCACGGTCAAGACGGCCGCCGGAGCCGATGTGTTTCGGCTCGTCGAGATGCGGTATACCGAGACGGTCGCCACGCCCTTCAGGATGGAGCTCGATCTGGTATCCGAACAGACCGACCTCGATCCCAATTCGTTACTCGGCACCCCGGCCACCGTCTCGTTTCATCTTCCCGGAGGTGGGCAGCGGTACTTCAGCGGGCTGGTCACCGCGTTCGAGCAGCAGATCGACAGAGGCGACACCCATGCCTATCAGCTCGTCGTCCGGCCGTGGATCGCGGTTCTTCAGCTCGGCTCAGACTGCCGCATCTTTCAAAACAAGAAGCCGGCCGATATCCTCAAGGAGGTGTTCGACGACCTCGGGTTCACTGACTATGACGTTGCCGGGCTGACCGGCAGCTATCCGGAACTGCCCTTCTGCGTGCAGTTCAACGAGACCCACTTCGACTTCGTGCATCGGCTTTTGCAGCGGTGGGGCATTTCCTATCACAGCGAACAGTCCGATGGGTCGCACCAGCTGGTCTTCACCGACGACCCGTCGAGTCGCAAGCCGTTTTCGGGCTATGAAAAGATTCCTTTCAATACCGCGGCCGAGGCCGCCCAGGTCACCGAGCACATCGACGGCTGGACCTGGCAACAGCGGCTCGCCAGCGGCAAACAGGTCTTGAAGGACTATGACTACACCAATCCGTCCTCGAGCCTCGAGGCCTCGTCGTCGGCCTCGCCCGCCCACAGCTACACCCACGGCGACCTCGAACTGTTCCACTACCCCGGCCACTACACGCAGCAGTCTGACGGCGACACGCTGGCGAAAATCGGGATCGAGGCGGCCACCTGCCGGGAACAATGCATCGAGGGCACCGCCCGCTGCTGGGGGCTGGCCGCCGGCCACACCTTCACGCTCGAGGACTTTCCGCGGAAGGACCAGAATCAGAGTTATCTGCTGACATCGGTCCGGTACACGATTGCCGCCGACGGCGACGGCCAGCGGCACCGGCATCGGCACGGCTACACCTGCCAGGCCGCGTTTACAGCGGTGCCGGCCGCGGTGAACTACCGGCCGGAGCGGACGACGCC
>CALAZQ010000363.1 GCA_937926325.1 uncultured Planctomycetaceae bacterium
ACCACAATTCCAATGTGGCTGCTAGCCAATTCGCGTACCCTCCAAGCACGAGTTTTTTGAGTTTTTTCGGAACTCCTCAGCAAACTTGACAACAACTTGACAACAGCGAAGCCCGCGGATTCGCAAGCCCGGAGTCTACCCAACGCTGCCCCCCAGGCCAACTGATCAGGAGGCCGAGATTCTGCCGCCCCTCCGAATCCGCCCAGCCTGAGCAGCCGAGCGCCGGCTCTCAACCATTTTCGCGACGACTGACAAGCCGTTATCACCGGATCACGCCGCATCAAGCGGTGGCCACAGTTGATCGAACCACTGGAGCGGCGAGTCAATCACAGTGTCATCTGCATCGGCAAGTCCGCAGTCCCGGACATGTATGGCATCGTAGCCCCCGTCGCGTAGTTCGGCGGCAACAACCGGTGAAAGGGCGTTATCGATCAGAAACTTCATGACGCATCGAGCTTGGGCAGCACCCGCTCGCGAACCGCCTCGGCAGCAAACTCGAGGGCAGCCCGTACATCTGCTGTCTCAAGGTCCGGGTAATCCTGAAGAATCTGCGCGGCGGTCATGCCCTCAGCCACCATGCCAACGACGGTCGCGACAGGAATCCGCAATCCGCGAATGCACGGGACGCCATTCATCTGCTCGGGCTTGATCGTGATGCGGTTCATCGTCAGCAGGACCAGTGTCGGGTTCGGGTGGGAATCACTACGAAAGGTATACCGACAAATGTGGCTGACCGCGGCTATCCATCATGCCGTCAGCTGGCTGTCATGCTCAGCAGCAACGCACCAAACAGCGTGGCCACCACGCAGGCGGTTTTGAGACGCCAGTTGGCTTCGCTCAGGTGAACGATTCCGTAGGCAAAAGGGATCACAATCGATGTGCGGCGGATGGGGGAGATGATGGCAACCAGGGCCTCGGGATCGGCCAGCGCGAGGAAATACGCAAAGTCGGCCGCCAGCAGGAAGATGGCGATCAGGGGGATCGCCGGCCGCCACTCAAACGGCACACTCGTGCGGTCGCGGACATACCAGCGGACCGCCAACGGAAGCATGACCGGCACGAGGTAGAACGAAAACCAGGCCTGCAAGGCAGCCGGGGGAATCCCCACCTGCTGCAGCAGAACCTTGTCGTAGACCGCGCTGGCAGACCCGGTGAGCGTGGCGATGATCGTCAGCAGCACCCAGCGGTTGCGATGGAAATAAATGCTCTCTTTGGCGCCTACCAGGGAGAAGGCCACGAACGCCGTAAGCACCACCGCGATTCCCAGCCACTGCAGTCCGCTGGGCCGCTCACCCATCACGAGCACGGCAAGCGCGATGGTCCACAGAGGGCTCGTGGCACGAATCGGGGCCGCGATCGAGATCGGCAGGTGCTTGAGTGCGAAAAACGCGGTCGTCCAGGAGCAGCCGACCAGCACCGATTTGAAAAACACGAGCCCATGCTCTCGCAGGCTCAGCGAGATGAGTTGCTGGCCGTGCCAGTCGGCAGGCAGTGTCACCCAGCCGAGGGTCGCCAGGCCTGCAACCACCACGGGGACCAGCCAGATGGCCGCGGCCGTGGCCACATTGCAGAGCAGGACCATCGGCACGGCGTTTCCTCGCACCGACTGCTTCTTGGCAATGTCGTAGATGCCCAGCAGGACTGCTGAGGTGAGGGTGAGTGCGATCCACGACATGCAGAAAACCTGTGGGTGTCCGTTCAACAGAGGCGGGGCGGGGGCGGTTTGGATGGAGACTCCACCATCAGCCATCGTGCCGTCAATCAGGCTTCGCGTCCCAGGCGGTCTCATGGCGTGGCGTCACGAAAGGAAAACGCCTAGGATTGGGGCCGGAAGCGGCAGGAGCATCGCTCTTGGCAGCCGCAGGGCACTCTCGGTTTGGAATGTCGGAGGCAGGGAATGAGCGAGCGAATTGTGATGCGAACTGGCGAGTGCCTGATTGCGGGCGGTCCACCTTTTACGGCGGCAGAGCCGGAGGTCGTCATCGGTGATCTTGATGGTCCGGTGGGGACCGCCATTGCCACATTGACCGGCAACCAGTCGGCGGGGCATTCCAAGGTGTTTGCCATCCTCGACACCGACATTCAGGTGCGGCCCGTGACGCTCATGGTCAGCAAGGTGACGGTGAAGAGTTCTGACTACACCAACATTCTGATGGGGACGGTCCAGGGGGCCATCGCCAACGGCGTCCTCGATGCGGTCCGTGCTGGCGACATTCCGAAAGAAAAAGCCAATGAACTGGGCATCATCTGCTCGGTCTGGTTGAATCCGGGGGCTGCAAAGGATCCGGACCTCGATCATGAAGCCTTGTTCGACATCCACCGCCGCGCGATGGCTCAGGCAATCCATAAGGCGATGAGCCATGAGCCATCGATCGACTGGCTGCTCGAGAACCAGGACAAGGTGACCCACAAATACTACCAACGCGCGCTCGATGCGAAGAAGGCCAAGGGCTAGGTCCGGCCAGAACACGCGAGCCAGGGTGCGGTCTCAAGCGGCGGTCCCGTGCCGGTGTCTCAGCTACCGCGGATAGCGGCTGCTGCGGTCCGCTGGAACCGTTGATGGAAAGCCGAGGCACCTCGACACGTCACGGATTGCCTGGGCGAAGCTGCTGGCACGGGTGGGTGACGAGTTTCCACTGGCGTGCCCAAGCTGTGGTGGTGATATCCGGCTGATCAGCTTCATCACCGGCCCTATAAGGCCCAGTACGCCTTAGCGGGCCGCTTAGTTCACGCCTGGCTCTCGCATGATCCCTCGCGTCCGGGAGCCTGCTGATCGGCGGTGCCCCTGACCACCTCTTTGCTCCCGCGACTACACGCCCGCCCGATCTGCGGAAAGGCACCGACCAGAAGCCCACCGGCGTAACCCTTCGATCTTGTCGCCAGCAGTCACAGCCACGGGGGCACGACATTCTGAGTGGCCTGAACCAGCGGAACATCCAGGAGCGAGGCAAGCCGGCGGCAGCTCTTGATTTCAGCCCCTGTCCAGTTGGTGTCGTCGGGCTGGGGCTGGGAATCATCGAGGCCATATTCAGCCAGATAGACAGCCCAGATGGCGTCTTTCTGTTCACAGCTGGGTAAGTCCAGCAAGAACTCGCCGTCAAATCGTTCGGCTATGTTTGCCGCGAGAGACCTGGCGGGAGAGAGCCGGCAGAATTTCAGTGCTGCCGAGGAACTTACGAAAGTGCTCAAAGACCAGCAGCATCGCACCAGCTCCGGTTGAGAGCTGGCTTGAAGCACGCAGCGCAGCCAAGGATTCAGCCAGCTCGTTCGGACTGATTGGCAGCGGAACTTCTTCGACCAGGAACGCAAGCCCGAGTCGCAGTCCCAGATCCCGAGCCGCCAGGACTCGCTACGGCACAGCTGCGTGAGATCACGGTTAGC
>CALAZQ010000364.1 GCA_937926325.1 uncultured Planctomycetaceae bacterium
CGGATGGCCGACGTGAACGTCCAGCGAGTGGGCAGGGGCACCCCCGAGCGGCTGCAGTTGCTGCTGCTGCAAGGCTCCGGGGTGGCACCTTGGCCTATGATAGGAAGGTCAGGATTCCAACACTCGCTCCACCTCGCTTTATGCAGTTCAAGACGTTCCTCTGGCTTTCAGTCGCCCTGGCGGTCGCCTTTGCCGCCATCAACTGGCTCGGGCTGGCCGGGTGGCTGGCCGCGATCGTGGTGCTGGGCAGTATCGGCATGCACGTGGCCGGAAATGCGATTGGCACCCGTATGCAGGAGGCGACTGATCGTGATCTGGCCCGCCGCGGCAGCAGGTTTCGATCGGCACCCGTCCCGGCAGCTCACCCGACCCATCTGGAACGGCGGACCCAGGTTGGCCGACTGCTGCCGGTGTCAGCCGGCATCGGAGGCGTGGTCGGGGGCGTTGCCGGCGGCACGGCCCTCGCCACCCTGACCTCGGCCTCACTGCCGGGAGCGGTGTTGGGAGGCGTTTCGTCCGCCGTGCTGGGTGGCATTTTCGGCTTCCTCATCTCCAGTTTTGTCGAGATTCTCCGCACCTCCGTTCGCGAAGCACTCGAGGCCGAGCGGCAGGCCTCAGAGCAGCGGCCGTAGCGAACGAACGCCCGTCAAACCACCGCCGCACGGGAAGCGGACACCCCCGTGGCACGGCCGCTACGGCCATGGTATGGTGCTCGATTCCGGACAATCTTTCCGGTAGCTTTCCCTCAAGGCCATCACTGCCATGTCCAAGCCACACCGCACCCTTAAAAAAGCGAATCACGGTTCCCGCCCGGCCAACAGCAAGGCCCGCAAGGCGAAGCGGAAGCACATCAAGACCTGAACGGTTTCCGCGATTTCTCATTGGGACCTCTGGAGGAAGACCGTACCGTGCCTCCCCGCGACTTCATTATCCGCCCGAGCGAATATGACCTGAACAGGGTCATCGCCGACCTCGACGAAATTCGCCGCTACAACCAGCAGCGGTTCGAGATGGAACAGCTGACGGCGATCGTCCACGAGGATCTCGAGCGAGCTCTCTGCGTCGGCTACAAGGACGTTGGCCACGACGAGTTCTGGGTGCGGGGCCATTTTCCGACCGTGCCGCTGATGCCGGGCGTGCTGATGTGTGAGGCCGCCGCCCAACTGTCGAGCTACTTCTCCAAGAAGCACCGGCTGCTGGAGGCCGAGATGATCGGCTTCGGCGGCCTTGAAGAGGTGCGGTTCCGCGAGCCGGTGCGACCGGGTGATCGACTGGTGATCGCCGTGGAACGAGTCCGCGTCCGGCCCAAGGCGATGATCGTTTGCCGCTTCCAGGGTTTTGTCAAAGACAGCATCGTGGTCGAGGGACTGATCAAGGGCGTTCCCCTGCCGGTCGATTTTCTGACGGCGGCGCAGCAGACCGCCAGCGCTCCCCCTGCCCCGACCGCCTGACGGCCAGCGATGCCCCGCCGTCCCCCGCGGAAACCTCCCGCCGATCTCGACCTGTCCCAGCACCTGCTCCAGCTGCGCGACTTGGCCGTACCGCTCGATCCGACCAGCCTGTTTCCAGAGTCGTTGCCGGTCGACCTCGAGGTCGGCTCGGGCAAGGGCATGTTTCTGGCGGCTGCCACGGCCGCGCAGCCCACGCAGAACTACCTCGGCATCGAGGTCAGCGGTGGCTACGCCCGGCTGGCGGCCGGCAAGCTGGCCGCTGTCGGCTGCCCCAACGGTCGGGTGATTCATGGTGACGCCATGCAGCTCGTCAGCAGCCTGCTGCCAGATCAGTGCCTCAGCGGCGTCCACGTCTATTTCCCCGACCCCTGGTGGAAGGCCCGCCATCGCAAGCGGCGGATTCTCAACCCAGTGTTTCTGGCCCATGCCGCCCGGCTGCTGCCCCCTGATGGCCGGCTGCACATCTGGACCGACGTCGAGGAATACTTCCAGGAAGCGGTGGCCGCGACCGCCGCCACCGGCCGGTTCGGCCCACCGGCCGAGGAACTGCCCGGCGGCCCCGACAGCGACTACCGCACCCATTTCGAGCGGCGGACGCGGCTGGCCGGCGATCCAGTCTGGCGGGCGGTCTTCCGCCGCAATGACCTGCCGGCAGCAGTAGCCCGCCTCGATCCGCCGGCTGCTAGCCCGGACTTGCCAGCGGCCGAATGAGCAGCCGGTCGATCCGCCGGCCATCCATGTCGACCACCTCGATCGCCAGGCCGTTCCACTCAAAGGCGTCGCCCACCCGGGGAATCCGTTCCAGCTCATCGAGGACAAGCCCAGAGACGGTCGAATAGTCGCGGGAGCCACCGGGGTCGCGGATCTCCAGCCGCTCAAGCAGTTCGGCGATCGCCAGGCCGCCATCGACCAGCCACGAGCCGTCGTCACGAGTGACGAACTCATTGTCGCCATCGCCATCGTGCTCATCCCGAATTTCGCCGACCAGTTCCTCCATGACATCTTCAAGGGTCACCAGCCCCTCGGTGCCGCCATATTCATCCAGCACAATTGCCAGCTGGTTCCGCTCTTTCTGGAAAAGCTCGAGGAGTCGGTCCAGCGGCATGGTCTCGGGCACAAACAATGCCTTGTGCAACATCTTCCGCAGCTCGATCGGCCAGCCCATCCAGTTCTGTCGCAGCACGTCACGGATTGAGACATAGCCCAGAATCTGATCGAGCGACCCTTCGTAGACAGGCAGCCGCGAATAGCCCGCCATCGCAATCGCCCCCAGCACTTCAGCCGCCGGCGTGTCGATGTCGATGGCGTCAAGATCGATGCGGGGCCGCATGATGTCGCGAACGGTTCGCTCGCCCAGCCGCAGGGCCTCAGCGGCCACCGCCTGCTCAACCGCCTCCAGCACCCCTTCGGCCCGGCCCGCCTCCAGCAGGTGCTCGATGTCGTCCACCGACACAGTCGGCCCCTCCTGCTTGTGCGCGCCCAGCAGGAACAGGACGGCCGAAGTCGAGATGCCCATCAGCCAGACCAGCGGCCGCGTCACCGCCGCAAAGATCTGCATGACCGGGGCAGCGAGGCGGGCGAAGTCCTCGGCCCGCCGCAGGGCCAGCCGCTTCGGCACCAGTTCGCCGAGCAACAGGGTGAAGAACGAGAGCAGCGCGACAAACGCGGTCAGGGCGATCGGCCGGGCGACAGCCCGCAGGCTGAGCGGGCCGTTGGCCGTCAGCCACTGTGCCAGCACACTCACCACCTGATCGCCGCCATAGGCCGCGGCCAGCGTACCGACAAGCGTGATGCCGATCTGCACGGTCGGCAGGAACTTGTCGGGGCTGAGAGCCAGGTCGAGCGCTTTGGCAGCCGCCTGATCACCCTGCTCAGCCAGCTGCCGCAGCCGGCCCCGGCGGCTGGCGACAATCGCCATCTCCGCGCCCGAAAAAAATCCGTTGGCGAGGATCAGCGTGAGCACGATCAGCAGCTGTTCAAGTATCGTCGGCATCAGCCTGTGGCCTCTGGAAGCGGATCGGTCCGGCCGGGCAGCTGTGGTTCGTCCCGCTGAATCACGGCCAGATCATCCCGATGAATCACCGCATCGCAGCCGCAGCGGCCGAGCCGCTGGAGCACCTGTTCGGTCTGGAGCCCGCGAATCTTATCGAGGTCGGCAGCCGCATAATTAACCAGCCCCCGGGCAAAGATTCCTTCATCCGGTGTTTCCAGGGTCACAATGTCGCCGGGCCCAAAGCTGCCGGAGACGGCAAGCACACCCGCCGCGAGCAGGCTGCTGCCGCCGTCGACGACCGCCCGCCGGGCCCCGGCGTCCACCACCAGCGTTCCACTGGCCGGGGCCGACCAGCCCAGCCAGCGTTTGCGGGCCGGCATGGTGCCCTGTCGAGCGGGAAACAGGGTGCCGATGTCACCACCGCCGCAGATCATCTCAAGCACGTCGTCCCGCTTGCCCGGCCCGATCACGCAGTGGCAGCCCGAGGTGGTCACCATCCGAGCCGCCGCCAACTTGCTGGCCATGCCGCCTTTGGACAGCCCACTGGCACGATCCTGGGCCAGCCCCTCGGTCGCGGCATCGATCACCGGCACCAGCGGAATCACGGTCGCCCCCTCTGCCTCGGGCGGCCGGTCGTACAGCCCGGCGACATCCGAGAGCAGAATCAGCAGATCGGCCGGCAGCAGGGTGGCCACCAGGGCGGCCAGCCGGTCATTGTCCCCAAATGACGTCTGGAGTTCTTCGACACTGACCGTATCGTTTTCGTTGACGATCGGCACCGCCCCTTCATCGAGCAAGGCCCTCAGGGTGCCACGAATGTTGAGGTAGCGGCGGCGATCCTGCAGGTCCTCGGCAACCAGCAGCACCTGGGCAACGTGCCGGCCATGGAGCCGCAGCGACCGCTCATAGGCTTCGATCAGGCAGCTCTGGCCGACGGCCGCCGCCGCCTGGAGCCGGGGCAGGCTCCGCGGCCGCCGAGCCAGGCCCAGCCGTCCCATCCCGGCCGCGACAGCCCCGGAACTGACCACCACAAGCTGCTTTCCGGCCGCCAGCAGCCGATCACATTGTCGGCCGATCGTCGCGATCCGCTCGGTGTCGAGCAGCCCGTCCGGGGTGGTCAGCACACGGCTGCCGATCTTGACGACGATCAGGCGGGCGGCGGCAATCAGGTCCGGGCGGGACTGGCTACTCATGGTCGCTGAATGGTTACGGGTCGGCCGCCGGGTGTTTCCCACGGCCAGCAGACCCGCCATCGTACCCTCACCCCGTTCGCGGGGGCCACTGCGGCAGCCACAACGCGGGCTGTGGGCCCATTCCACCGCCTTCCCGAACCGCATGGTTGAGGCGTTGGGCCACGGCAGCATATAACCCCGATTGGCTCAATTTCTCTGCCACACGAGGGCCCGGTGAGCGATCTCAAACACGAGTGCGGCCTCGCGGCCGTCTATCATCTGCCGGGCGGCGTGGCGAGCGATCTCTGCCCACCCGCGGGGCCTGAAGAGGTTTCGCGGCTGATTCCCCGGATGCTGCTCGACATCCAGAATCGGGGGCAGCTTTCGGCCGGTATGACCGTCTGGAACCCCGACCGCAGCCAGCTGCTGGCAACCCACAAAGAGGTCGGCAGCGTCAGCGAAGTTTTTCGGATGAGCCACCGCGGCAAGTTCGAAAGTCTGATGGCGCAGCACTGCGGACGGGCGGCGATCGGCCATGTCCGCTACGCCACCTGCGGGGCAGAGGACCGCGGCTATGCCCAGCCGCTGGAACGGCCCCACATCCAGAAACGGAAGTGGTTCTCCTTCGGCTTCAACGGCCAGCTGGCCAACTACCCGGAACTGCGGGATGAAATCCTGACCGATAACGACAACCACTTGGCCCGGGAGAATGACACCGAAGTCATTCTCCACGCCATCGGCCGAGAACTGGCGGGCAATGCGGCCCCCTCCCCTGCCGAACTGCTGGCCACACTGGCCGACCGGTTTGACGGGGCCTGGAACCTCGCGATTCTCGATGCCTGTGGTCGGATGATCCTGGCCCGCGACCCGCTGGGGATTCGGCCGCTTGAATATGCCCAGCGCGGCCAGCTGGTAGCGGCGGCCAGTGAGAGCGTCGCCCTGCTGAACCTCGGCTTTCCGCCTGAGTCGATCCGTTCGCTCGAGCCGGGCACCGCCCTGGTGATCGACGAGCACGGCCTGCGAACTGACCGCTTTGCCGCGGCACGCAGCCGAGCCCACTGCTTCTTCGAGTGGATCTACTTCGCCAACGTCGCCAGCACCATGGACGACCGCAGCGTTTATCTGTCCCGCAAGCGGCTGGGCGAAGAACTCGCCCGGCTCGAGACGGTTCCGATTGACGGCGACACCGTGGTGGTGCCGGTGCCCGACACCAGCAAGGCGGCCGCCGATGCCATGGCCTATCGGCTGGCCATTCCGAGTGTCGAAGGGCTGATCCGCAATCGCTACACCGGCCGCACCTTCATCGACGGGGCGGCCAGCCGCCGGCAGAAGGCTGAAAGCAAGTACACGCCGCTGCGGGAGGTGCTGGAAGGCAAGCGGGTGATTCTGGTGGAAGACTCGATCGTCCGCAGCACCACCATGCGGGTCCTGCTGGGCCGGATGCGATCACTCGGCCGGGCCCGCGAAATCCACGTGCGAATTGCCTGTCCACCGATCGTCGCGCCGTGCTTCTACGGCATCGACATGTCGACGATCGACGAGCTGTTCGCCCCGCGGTTTCTGCATGGTGGGAGCGTCTCCGAGCAGGCCCAGGCCGAGATGGCGGAGGTGCTCGGGGCCGACTCGCTCCGCTATCTGCCAGTCGAGTCGGTCGCCCGGTCGATCGACCTGCCAGAAAATCAGCTCTGCCGGGCCTGCATCACCGGCTGCTATCCGACGCCGGCCGGCGAGCGGCTCTACCAACTGGCAGCATCGCAGTCCCAGGCAATCGGGCGTACCTACGAAACCACCGCAGCCGCGACGCCCCGGTGAGCCAGCGGCCGCTACCCCTGGCCGTTGAGCACGTCATCCAGGATGAAGGGGCTGGGGAAGGGCTCGTCAAGCTGCTCCAGCACCTCGCGGTAGCGATCGACGATCTCCTGGAGGTCATCCCGGGTGAGGGCATCCTCCCGCAGCACATCCGACTTGTCGAGCACCTGTCGCCAGGCAGCAAAGGCCTCTTCGAAGGCCTGCTTCGCCGGCCGCAGACGGGCGGCTTCGAAGTCTTTTTCTGCCCGCCAGGTCGCCTCCCGGGCCCGCAACGCAGGCTCGGTCACCTCCATCTCGCAGGTGGCCCGCCAGAAGTCGAAGTTCACGATATCGCGATAGCGGTCGATGATTTCGGCGGTCTCGCTCGCCTCAACATACTCCGCAGCCAGTTCCTTGGCCCGTTCCCGGACGGCAGCCGGCGCTTCCCGGGCAACCATTTGCCAGGTCACCTTCATCGCCTGCTCCGCCTCCGAAACCAGCTGCTGTTGCTCTTCGGTCCGGTCGAGGGGCGGCACCTCGAGGGCCTGGCGTTGGGCGTCGCTGAGGGCGGCCTTTCGCGCCGCTTCGAGGGCCTCAAACCGGCCCGGCAGCAGGTCCTCGAGTTCGCCCGCCAGCCGTTCGGCCCGGGCCAGCTCGGCCTCCCGGAGACCGAGCCGGATCGGCACGTTCCAGCTGGTGGGAATCTCGCGAACGGCATACCGCCGCATCTCCTCGCCCGCCAGGGTCCAGCCGTCCCGGCCCTTTTCACCGAACGTGCCGTCGGCCGCCAGGCCGCGGGCATAGTTGATGGCGGTCATCATCGGCTCGGAGTGAAAGATCAGCGGCGTCGTCTTCAGCGGCGCGCCTGAGTCGGCCAGCTGCTGGGCGGCCAGGTACTTCTCACGACCCACCAGCCAGTTGTCCCGTTCGGCCAGGGTCCGGCCCGGCCGATCCCGCTCGTGAAAGTCGTCGTCGGCCTTGAACAGCCGGCGGTACTGCACCTTTTCGTCGGCCCGGCCGATCTTCTGGGCGATGAACCAGCCCATCCGGCCCAGCAGCCGCGGCTCACGCGTATTGAAGAAGATGCCCTGCCGGAGGAACTCAATGCCCTTCATCACCCAGGCATAGCGATCGTGATAGTCATCGAACTCGACCGAGATGTTGTACGAGAGGTTGTGAGCCTGAAAGTCCCAGACCGAATAGAAGTTGGGCTGGAGCTTGGTCATCTGCTCGAGCACGGCCGACAGGTTGGTCCAGTCTTCGACTTTCTTGTAATAGTTGGCCCGGTCCCAGAGCAGCGTGACGGCGATGTTCTTCAGGCCGAGGGTCGCCAGCCGCATCGTCTCGCTGGTGGGGTCAATCTCACCGAGGTCGGCCTGGGAAAGCTGGGCCTCGGCCCGCAGCTTGGCCAGCTGGCCACCCGCCGATGAGGAATCTCGCGGCTGGCTCAGGGCCGACAGCGGCACCAGCAGCACCGCGATCAGCACCAGCATCACGAGGGTCTCGGGCCGCAGGCCGAGCCAGGCAGTTTTCTCCCGGCGGCGGGCCGGGCGGGTTTCGGTTTGCTGCGTCATGATGCCACCTCCCGTGATTTCAGGCAGAACATTCCGGCGACGAAGAACGCCACCAGATAGCCAAGGGTCTCACAGCCATGTGCGGCCAACAGGTCGAGCGGAATATCGAAGCCACCGGCGACGAAGTCACTGGTGCCCAGGCTCGACAGCGACGGAAACAGCGACGCGGCCAGTCGCATCGGGGCAAGCAGAAATGTGTCGGCCGTTTTCATCGCCGTCACCAGGGGCGTCTGCTCCAGATCGACCGTGATACTCGCCTGTGTCACCAGGCGATAGAGCGACTCGATCGGGCCGCCGCCCGGCATCTCCTTGGTGTTCCCCGTCAGCTGGGCCTCGAAGAGCCGCTGGATGAACTCCCGGAACTGGCCCACCAGCACCACGGAGAGGGTTGCCAACAGTGCCACCGGGCCCGCCAGGAAGGTGCTGAACATCACACCGATCGAAGTGACCAAAAGCATGGAGAACCAGATGCCGAGACAGCTCTTGGCGTAGTTGAGAACAAAGGTGCCGCTGCCGCTACGGAGGTAGAAGTCGGCCTGGGCGACGCCGTAGTACTGGGCCGGTTCCAGGCATTGCAGCACCACCTCGACCCGTCCCCCCGAAACAATGTCGGTAAACAGATCGACCTGCCGGGTGCCGCCATCGGCTGACGTCGCCGCCAGGGTCCGCGGGATCAGCAGCGAATCGATCGTGAACTCTTTGGCGGTGAAATAGAATGGATCACTCTGCAGGCCACTGGTCGGATTTCGCACCCGGACGCTGCCGGCGATGCCCTTCTCGATGTCACCCTTGTAGGTCCGGAAGACCCGCACCAGCATCTCCAGGGGCAGCCCCTCAGGGAACTCATCGGGCTCGATTCCGTCGAAGGTCCAGATGGCGGCGGCCAGCGAGCCGCCCTCGATGTACTGGCGATAGGACCATTCGGCCCCGACGCTGATCCCCTTGTCGCTGGGCCGGCCTTCGCGGTCGAGAAACCGCAGCTTGCCGCGGAGCGGTCGCCGGGCCTCCAGCAGCCCCTCGACCGGGCCGAGGGCATATTCGGCCGTCTCGCCCTCACCGGCGACCCGCCGCACCGTGTGGCGGTGTCCCTGGGTGGTGTCGGTCGAGCCGTTGCCGTCGGGATCGAGCTCCACCCGGTGGCGGTGCCCGCGGTCGAGGCTGGTCCGCCCCTCATAGCCGACCACCCGGCCATCCTCGAGCCGGTCAGCCAGCAGATCGGCCGCCTCCAGCGTGTGCGAATGGCTGACGCTGCGGACCACGAACGCCCAGCCCACAACGCCCATGATGGCCAGCAGCACGGTGCCGACGATGGCAAAGCCGAGGATGCGGCCCAGCACGATCTCGCTGGTCCGGACCGGCTTGGTGGTGACCGTCTGAATGGCCTTCGCCTTGACGTCGGCAGGCAGGCTGAACACTGAAAGCACCAGCACCACCAGGCAGACCAGCAGATTGGTCGCCGCCAGAATGAAGCCGAGGTAGAGCTTGCCCGGGTTCACACTCTGAGGATCGAGGAACCAGCCGGCGAACAAGACGATGAGAGCGAAGAGCCCGAGAACCACCAGCACGTTTCGCCGCAGCGACTCTTGAATCGCCAGCCGAGCCAACGCCCAGATCCGCCGGCCCGACATGCCGGCCAGGTCGGCCAGGCCGGCCAGCACCCCACGGTAGACCCGGTCGCCCGCGGTCAGCGGTCCCGACGACGCCGACAGTGAAAGCCAGGCCAACAAGGCGGCAAAGACCGCCACCAAAGCTGCGATCAGCAGATAGGAGGCAAACGCCGGTCCCAGCCAGGCGGTGAATGCCGGAATTTCTTCTTCGAGAACCATCGGATGTCTGCCCGTGTGAAAACCGAATAATGAATCTGTTTGGACCGCCGACCGATCGCCGGGCGGCAACCCGCCTGCCGGTCAGCCGCTGCAAGAGAACCGTGCCTAGCTGCCGGCAGGCTCGTCCTGGGGCTGCCTCGCCCGCCTGCCCGGCCGGGCCTCGGTATCCCGCACGACTTCCAGGAACAGGTCTTCAAGGGTGGTCGTCGGGCTGCCGATTTCGATGTCGGTGCCCCCATGCCGTTCGATGATCGCCCTGATCTCGGCCTGGGCCGCCTCCGGCAGGCCACTGGAGCGAATCTGCGTGATGTCGGTGACCCGCAGCAGTTCATCGACGCGGCCGAGTTCCTTCAGCTCACCCTGGTGCAGCACGGCGATGCGGTCGCAGACGTCCTCGACGTCGGCCAACAGATGCGAGCACATGATCACCGTCTTGCCCCGCTCCTTGAGGTCGATGATCAGGTCCTTCATCTCGCGGGTGCCGATCGGGTCGAGGCCGCTGGTCGGCTCGTCGAGCAGCACCAGTTCAGGATCGTTGATGAGGGCCTGGGCCACGCCGATCCGCCGGGTCATGCCCTTGGAGTATTCACGCAGCTGCCGCTTCTTGTCGCGACTCAGTCCGACCATCTCGATCAAGGCATCGGCCCGCCGCTTCCGCTCCTCCGGCGGCATGTCAAACAGCCGTCCGTAAAAATCGAGCGTCTCCTCCGCGTCGAGAAACTTGTACAGATAAGACTCTTCCGGCAGATAGCCGATGCGGTCGTTCTTCGAGACATCGGTGGCGTCCTTACCGAACACGATCGCCTCGCCCGAGGTGGGGAAGATCAAACCCAGCAGCAGCTTCATCGTGGTTGTCTTGCCCGAGCCATTCGGGCCGAGCAGACCGAAAATCTCCCCCCGACGAATCTCGAGATCGAGCGGTTTCAGCGCGACCTTTTTGCTGCGGCCCCAGAAGTCCCGATAGGTCTTCGAGAGGTTCCGGGCTTCAACAATGACCTCTCCCGCCGCCTCAGACGACGTACTCGTGGGCTTCTCCATTCCAGCAGCTCTCCCGTGGGCCGGCCCTGAGGCCAGCTGTGGTTGCAATCGGTGGACTCAGGCCACCGCCCCGACCGACACTCTCTTGTACCCAAAAAGAGGCCGCCTGTTGAGTGCCTGGACCGAAATCGACAAAAAATTTGTCGGCGACCAGCCGCTGCGGCGGGCCGAAGTCGGCAAGCTATCGGAGCAGGATGCTGTGGCCGCCACGCCGGCCGTGTCGCCCGTGGCACCGCAGGTCTCGCCAGCCCGGCGAGGCCGACCCGAGCAACCTAGCCCTCACCGGGCGAGCGGAATTGCCGGGATGCCGGGCCGCTGCCAGCGGCACCGCGACCGGTTCGTTCGACCGCGATCGCCACAACCTGGCGGGCGGCGAGCAATTCAGCCAACGAAAAGTACTGCAGATCGGGGGCACCGCCGGCCCGGTCGATCTTCTCGGCGGCAAGCTGCTGCCAGGAACGGCCACTGGCCAGATGCCAGGCGGCTGCCTGGGCCACCTTCTGAGAAATTTCTCCCCGGCCCAGTGCCACCATGATCGCGGCCAACGCGGGGTCTTCTGAAAAACTGTCGAGTCGCACCAGCCGATAGGGCAGCCGGGGCGAGGGCTCATCCTTGCCGTATTCGAGGCAGACCGTGGCAACCTTGACCACCTTCGTCTTCTCCGGCGGCACTGAAAACATGCCGCCGCCCATGCCCCCCATGCCGCCGCCCATGCCCCCCATGCCGCCGCCCATGCCGCCCATGCCACCCATGCCGCCGCCGCCCATGGCCTGACCACCCCCCATGCCGCCGCCACCGATGCCGCCGCCACCGAAGCCACCGCCACCTTGGCCGCCAATTCCCCCCATGCCGAACTGGGCCAGCACCGGGACGCCGGCGAAGGCATCGGGCAGCCGCAGGGTCAGCGGCTGGTCTGATTTGTTCTCAACCACGACCTGGGCCGAGCGGGAATCGTTGGGGATGTACTTCAGCGTGATCAGCCCGGCCGCCTCGGCTGCCAGCACGTCACGGGCCGCCACTGGTGTGACGGTAGCCGTCGACCGCTCTGCGGCCGCCGCCATTGAGGTTCCAATCGCTGCCAGCAGCAACGCGACAAGCCCAACCAACCGTTTCATGGCATCAATCCCTGGCCGATGATTTCTTCACCCCACGGGCCGGCGGCGATCGCGGCTGGCCCGGCAGCTCGAGCGAACGTCAAGACTCCGACAACACTCCAAGTATTGCTTCGGAATCCGCCGGGTGAAAATCGGACCAGATCGACAGAATCTGCCGATCGTCGGGATTGTGGCAGAAATACGGTCGCTGGAAGGCTACCGCTTTGAGAATTGCGTGCCACGGCGGGCACCCCGCAGGCCGTACTTCTTCCGCTCTTTCATCCGGCCATCGCGGGTCAGCAGGCCGCCCTGCCGCAGCGGTTCAGCCAGTTCGCCGTCGAAGTCCTTGAGCGCCCGGGCAATGCCGAGCCGGCAGGCACCGGCCTGTCCGGTCGGCCCCCCGCCCGTCACGGTGATGTCGACATCGACCGCCTGCTGGCGGCCCACGTGGCTGAGTGCCCCGGCGACCAGTTCGCGGTCCTTGACGGTGGGAAAATAGACATCGAGCGGCCGACTGTTCACCATCACCACGCCGCTACCGGACCGCAGCCGGACCCGGGCCACGGCAGTCTTCCGCCGACCCGTCGCAATCACATTGCCGGCCAGATCGACCCGCTTGCGGGCAGCCTGGGTCGGCCGCACCACGGGAGCCGCCTCGGTGGCAGGCTCAGCAGCAGCCACGGGAGCGGCCGAAGGCGGCGTGACCTCAGCAGACGGTTCAGGTGAAGCGGGCGATGACGAGGCGTCAGTGGACATGCGGGTGAACTCCGGTTGGATGGATCGTATGGGGTGAGACTATTGGCTCAGACGGCAGCCACCCGGCTGACACCGACTTCCTTCGGTTCCGGCTGCTGGGCGAGGTGCGGGTGGTCAGGCCCCGCGTAGACCTTGAGTTTGCTGAGCATTGCCCGCCCGAGTTTGGTTTTCGGCAGCATCCGGCGGACCGCTTCCTCAATGATCAGTTCCGGCCGCCGCTCCCGCCGCTTCTCGGCCGTCTCGGACTTCAGCCCGGTATAGCCCGAGTACCAGCGGTACTCCTTCTGCTGCCACTTCTTGCCGCCGAACTCGACCTTCTCAGCGTTGACGATCACCACGAAGTCGCCGGTGTCAACATGCGGGGTGTAGGTCGGGCGATGCTTCCCCATCAGGATCATCGCGACGTCACTGGCGAGCCGGCCAACCCGCTTGTCGGCGGCATCGACCAGCCACCATCGCTGCTCGATTTCACCCGGCTTCGCCATGAATGTTTTGGTCATTTCTGCTTCGTTCTTCGAGCGATCGTGTTGATCGAGGCAACCACCAGCCGATTCCGGTCACCGGCCGGGCATTCCTCGACCCCGACGGGACAGTTCTGGGCCAACGTCGGGAGCCCCGGAGGATAGCAGGACCGATCGGTCCACTCAAGCCGCCGGGCCAAACTGCCGGCCACGATCGGGTGACCATTTGCCAGCCGCGGAACAAAACGGCAGAATCGGCCCGCCGCCGGGCAACGTCCTCCCATTTCCCACTCTCTCACTCAGCCTCGAG
The DNA here is from genome assembly GCA_937926325.1 of uncultured Planctomycetaceae bacterium. GTDB lineage: Bacteria > Planctomycetota > Planctomycetia > Pirellulales > UBA1268 > UBA1268. The sequence continues at coordinate 13,464 of CALAZQ010000364.1, forward strand.
CAGCCGAATGAAAATCGCGGTCCTCAAGGAACACTTTCCCGGTGAAACCCGCGTTGCCCTGGTGCCGGCGGCGATCCCCCCGCTGCTCAAGGCGGGCCACGCGGTACAGGTCGAGCGGGCCGCCGGGCTTGCTGCCGGCTTTGCCGATGACGACTACGCAGCCGCCGGTGCCGAACTGGTCGAGCGGGATGAGGCGTTTCGGGCCGACTGCCTGCTGGCGGTGCGGATCGGTGGTGCCTGCGGCGAAGGCTGGGCGGCCGACCGCGGCAACCTCTCGGCCAGCACGGCGGTGATCGGCATGGCTGACCCACTCGGCAGTTGCCAGGCCTGTGCCGAGGACGCCGCCACCGGCGCGACGATCTACGCCCTCGAACTGGTGCCCCGGATCACGCGGGCCCAGAGCATGGATGTGCTCTCCAGCCAGGCCAACATCGCCGGCTACCGCGCGGTATTGCTCGGGGCGATGGCCCTGAAGAAGATCCTGCCGATGATGACCACCGCGGCCGGCACCATCCGGCCGGCCAAGGCGTTGATCCTCGGCGCCGGCGTGGCGGGCCTGCAGGCGATTGCCACCGCCAAGCGGCTGGGTGCGCAGGTGCTGGCGTACGACGTGCGGCCAGCCGTCAAGGAACAGGTCGAGAGCCTGGGGGCAAAGTTCGTCGAACTGCCGCTGGAGACCGGCAGCAGCGAGACGAAGGGAGGCTACGCCAAGGCGATGTCGGAGGAGTTCTACCGCAAGCAGCAGGAGCTGCTCGGCAGGGTGATCGCCGAGTGCGACCTGGTCGTGACGACGGCACTGATCCCCGGCAAGCCCGCCCCCACGCTGATCACCCGGGAAATGGTTGCCGGCATGCAGCCCGGCAGCGTCGTGGTCGATCTGGCAGCCGAACGCGGCGGCAACTGCGAGGCGACCACGCCCGGCGAGACCTGCGTGGTCGATGGAGTGACGATCCTCGGCCCCACCAACCTGCCGGCTGAGGTCGCCACCCACACCAGTCAGCTCTACGCCCGCAACGTGGTGACCTTCTTGAACCACCTGATCAGCTGCGGCTTCCCGGCCGAGGTGTCAGACGACGAGATCTGCCGCGAGACGCTGGTGGCCGCAGGGGGTGAGCTGGTTCATCCTCGGGTACGGGAATTGGCCGGCCTCCCACCGCTTGAACCAGCGGCCGCGGCCGACACCCAACCGCCCCCCGAGGGCTCATCAGCTTCCTAATCCGGCTGCCGCTGCGTCGCCAGCCCTGCCGACGAACCTTCGCTTTCACCAACAGGCACTCCTATGAACCACCCCGTGCTGCTCGACCCGGCGGCTCTGCTGGCCACCACGCCGGCCGGTGAAGACCCGGCCTCGACCTTCATCCGGCTGCTGACCGTCTTTCTCTTGGCGATGTGGGTCGGTTTCGAGGTGATCACGAAGGTGCCGCAACGGCTGCACACGCCGCTGACCAGTGGCTCGAATGCCATTTCGGGGGTGACAGTCGTCGGGGCGTTGGTCGTTGCCGGCGGCCTGACCAGCGGCTTTGGCAGCCTGTTCGGCCTGCTCGCGGTCTTTCTGGCGATGATCAACGTCGCCGGCGGCTTTGTGGTGACGCACCGCATGCTCGAGATGTTCAACCCCAAGAAAAAGTAACTCCATTTCCCGCCGGGCGGATACCCGCCGACGATCCCGAAGGGTTCAAAAGGAATCTCCATGTCGAGCCAGGCCTGGATCAATCTCGCCTACCTCACCGCCTCGATGCTGTTCATCGTGGCCTTCAAGCTGATGTCCGGGCCCCGGACAGCGGTCCGTGGCAACTACCTCGGTGCTGCCGGCATGGCAATCGCCATCCTGGCCGCCTGCTTTGAGCAGCCGGTGGCCGCGAGCGTGGCGAAAAACGGCATCTGGCCGCTCGTGCTGCTGGCAGTCTTTGCCGCCGCCGGTGGCGGGATCGGGGCCACGATGGCCCGGCGGTGGCCGATGACCGGCATGCCCCAGATGGTGGCGCTGCTCAATGGGTTCGGCGGCGCGGCCTCCATGCTGGTGGCAGCAGCCGAACTGACCAGCACCCACACCGTCGCCCGGTTTGGTGAGGGGGCGGCCCAGGCGGCGGCCCAGACGAGCCTCGGCTCGTGGACCCAGTTCGCCATCGCCATCGGCCTGGCCTGCCTGATCGGCTCGCTGACCCTCACCGGCAGTCTGGTCGCCTTTGCCAAGCTGCAGGAACTTCCCCGGTTCAAAAAGCCGTGGGACGATCCCAACCGGCAGTGGTTCAACCTGGGGCTCGGGATTGCCGCAGTCTTCCTGCTCTGGGGGATGTTCAGCAACCCGCAGTTGTTGACGTTCCTGTTGCTGGTGCTGGTGGCCGCCGGGCTCGGGGCCACCCTCACCCTGCCGATTGGCGGGGCCGATATGCCGGTGGTGATCTGCCTGCTCAACAGCTACTCCGGGCTGGCGGCCGCCGCAGCCGGGTTCGTGATCGACAACTCGGTGCTGGTGATCGCCGGATCGCTCGTGGGAGCGAGCGGGCTGATCCTCACGGCCATCATGTGCAAGGCGATGAACCGGTCGTTGGTCGGGGTGCTCTTCGGCGGGCTGGGCACCACCGTCTCGGTCGATGCCGACGAGGTCTACGCCGGCAAGATCAAGGCGGCCGAGACCGAAGAACTGGCAATGGTGCTCGAACAGGCCGACCGGGTGGTGATCGTGCCAGGCTACGGTCTGGCAGTCGCCCAAGCCCAGCATGCGGTGCGGGAACTGGCTGACGTGCTCGAAGCCCGCGGCACCACGGTCGAGTACGCCATCCATCCGGTCGCCGGCCGGATGCCGGGGCACATGAACGTGCTGCTGGCCGAAGCCGACATTGAATATGAAAAGCTCCGCGAGATGGACGACATCAACCCGACCTTCCCGGAGACCGACGTGGCGATCGTGATCGGGGCCAACGACGTCGTGAACCCTGCGGCCCGCACCGACCCGAACAGTCCGATCGCCGGCATGCCGATTCTCGATGTCGACAAGGCCCAGACGGTGATCGTGGTGAAGCGGTCGCTCTCCCCTGGCTTTGCCGGCATCCCCAACCCGCTGTTCGCCGCCGATAACACCTTGATGTATTTCGCCGATGGCAAGAAGGCGCTGATCGATCTCACCGCCGCGATCGCCCGCGACTGAACCGCATCCGGCCTCCCTGTATCGCCGGCTCGGGGGCGGCAAAAGTCTCGTCGCGGGGCGAGGATACGCCCAACGCTCCTCGAGCGTTCGCCGACCCCCGAGCCTCCCTTCGCTGGATTGCCTGATCGCGGCTACGGTTCACTCGGATGCGGTCTCGCCCCCCCGGCACGGCGATCGCTCAGAGCACCTCCGCCCACAACGAGTCGGAAACCAGTAGGCCGGCCCGGGTGAGGCGGACAGTGTCGCCATCGTCTGCGGCCAGGCCAGCCCGCTGCCAACGGACCAGCGCATCCTTGGCGAGTTCCTCGACGCTGAAACCGCTGGCCGCAGCGAAGGCCTGGCGGCTGACCCCCGCCCGCCGCCGCAGGCCTACCACCAGCCGCTCCCGGGCCGCCTCCTCACAGGTCATCTCGTCGATCTCACCGCTGGCATCCACGCCGGCCAGCACGCGGCTGATCCAGGTCGTGGTGCTGCGGTGATTGGTGATGCGGGTACGGCCGTCGAATCGGGCCGCCCCCGGCCCGAAGGCTTCCCAGGGCCGGCAGTCCCAATAGGCTTCGTTGTGCCGGCAGCGGCCCCCCGGTCGGGCAAAGTTTGAGACCTCGTAGTGCTCGTAGCCGGCCGCCTCCAAGTGATCGATCGCCAGCTCAAACATGGCTCGTTCAGTCTCTTCAGGCACCGCTTGCAACAGTCCCTTCTTTCGCTGGCTGGCAAAGGCGGTCCCCGGCTCCCAGGTCAGGCAATAGACCGAGACATGCTGCGTGCCGAGGGCGGTGAACGCCTCAAGGTCGGCTGCGACCGCCGCCAGGGTCTGCCCCGGGGCGGCGGTCATCAGGTCGATGCTCACCGTCAGCCCGGCCGCCAGCAGCAGGTCGGTTGCCCGTCGGACGTCAGTCGGCGTGTGATCACGGTCGAGGCTGGCCAACGTGGCAGCGTCGAGTGACTGCGCCCCGAGGCTCACCCGTGTTGTGCCGCAGTCTTTGACAGCGGCGACCCACCGGTCGGTCACGTCGAGCGGATTGGCCTCGACGGTGACCTCGGCCCCGGCAACCGGCCGGCAGGTCGGGGCAAGCAGGCCGAACAGCCGCCGCAGGCCATCCGGGCCGAGGTGGGACGGCGTCCC
>CALAZQ010000365.1 GCA_937926325.1 uncultured Planctomycetaceae bacterium
AATTAGAAGACCACCGGCAAGGCAGAGCGTCAGGCTCAACCAGGCGGCACCTCGCACCACAACTCGCACCATCTTACACCTCTTCCGAAGGGTCCGAACCAGTCCATTGACTGTAGGCAAAATAGTATCTCCTCACAATGAACACCCCTGGGGGTTCCCTAGGTTGCCACGCCAACCTGGCCCGGGAAAGTCCCGCAAAAACACGACAACGGCTGATTTCCAGCCGGTACCCCGCCAGCCGCAGTATCTGCCCAACCGGCTCAAGCTGCGGGATCCTTCCAGCCGATGTTACCGGCAAGGAACGCCGCCGCCGCGGCGATGCCGCGCCATGGACTCACCCACCGCCACACCCCCTGTTTCAGCCACCGGCCTGACCGGCTGGTTCGCCAATCGCGTCGCCGACGTCGGTGACCTGGCGATCACGCTGGTTGCCGGCATCGGTGACGTCGCCCTGTTCGCCCTGCGGACGGTCGGCTGGTTGTTTGCCCGGCGGCAACGACGGGAGGTGCTGCTGCCCAACTTCTATCAGATCGGGGTGCTCTCGCTGCCGGTGGTCGCCCTGACCGGCCTGTTCATCGGCATGGTGCTGGCCGTGCAGAGCTATGCCCAGTTCAAGGCCCTCGGCCTCCAGACCCGGCTGGGATCGGTGATCAATCTCTCGCTGGTCCGGGAGCTCGGCCCGGTCCTCGCCGCCACCATGCTCGCCGGCCGGGTCGGCAGTGCGATGGCGGCGGAACTGGGCACCATGCGGGTGACCGAGCAGATCGACGCCCTGGAGAGCATGGGGGCGAACCCCATCTACTACCTCGTGGTGCCCCGCTTCCTCGGCTGCCTGGTCCTGATCCCGACCCTCACCATCATGGCCGACTTCATGGGGGTGCTGGGCGGCTACCTCTATTCCCACGGTGTGCTCGGGATCGACTACCACCACTACTGGGCCAACTCCCGGGAATATGTCGATGCCTTCGATTTCCTGATGGGGCTGTTCAAAAGCTTCTTTTTCGGCGGGGCGATCGCCCTGGTCAGCTGCCACCACGGCTTCCACTGTGACCACGGGGCCCAAGGGGTGGGCCGGGCCGCCACCAACGCCTTCGTGCATTCCTTCGTGTTGATCCTGATTCTCGATCTCTTCCTCGGCATCGGCCTCAACAACGTTCACGACATCTTCCGGCCGGAAGGGCCGCGGAGGCTGCTGTAACGATGAACGCGACCGCTCCTGCACCAATGAACCCGTCGCCAGCGGCCGACCAGCCGTTGCTGGCCGTCGATGGCCTGTCAGTCCGGTTTGGTAGTCAGGGGGTGCTACGTGACATCGGCCTCAGCCTGGCGGCCGGCGAGACCCTCGTCATCCTCGGGGAGAGCGGCTGCGGCAAGACCGTGCTCCTGAAAACGATGATCGGCCTGGTCCAGCCGACCGCTGGCGAGGTCCGCTTTGAGGGCCAGCCGCTGGGCCGGATGACTGAGCGGCAGCTGGCCCATCTTCGCACCCGCTATGGCTTTGTCTTTCAGGGAGCGGCACTGTTCGACAGCGCCACGATTGCAGAAAACATCGCCTTTCCGCTGCGGGAACACACCAGACTGCCTGAGACAGAGATCGCAGAAATCGTTCGGGAACTGGTCGGGGAGGTCGGTCTGCCGCAGACAGTGTTGGCCAAGAAGCCGGTGGAACTCTC